>JARFQH010000092.1 GCA_029287875.1 Desulfobacteraceae bacterium
ACCGGCGGGCTTTTTGTGTTACCGTCGGTCACGGTCCGACTCCCTTTTATAATATCGTTAACTGTTGCGGCCATATCCGGATCAGCCCAGTTAAAATATTCCATTAGGCTTTTTAAATCGCCTACGGACGCAACCACTTCCAGCATGCACGCGATCTGATCCTTTGTAAGAGATTCCATCAAAAGCTGACCCATCGTGGTTTCTTTATCTTTCATGGTGCAATTCCAATCACGTCATTCATATGCCATTGCAGAGCTAATCTTTTTCGGATCTATGTCTTCGAAGATCTTCAGCTCTTTTTAGTCTCCCTTAAGCTTTCTATTTGACTTTGCGCTCCTCCCATGCCGTTCTTGCCTTGATATCATCAATCAGAAAGCGTACGCCCTGATTGTCCGACGGATTGAGCCAGAGCAATCGTTCAAATACGCGCTCGGCGTCGTCAAAGTGACCCAACCGCCAAAGACATAGACCGTAGCCGTGCATACACCTCAAAAACGGGCGGTTGTCAACTATACCCCAATGAAGCACGCCGTCGAAATCATCACCAAGAGACAGCTCTCCGATGCGCAAACCAACCTCGTAGTGGCGGATAGCTTGTTCGGGCATGCTGTCGAAGTCGAAATTGCCGAGGTGTGCGTGGGCGTCCAGGCAACGCAGGTCAGACTGGCAGAGCTCCATGAGGATTCTAATGGCTTGTAGGCGGTCTCCGGCATCCTTGAGATCGCTGGACTCGGTGATGAGATCAGAGAACGGATCGGTTGGGTCGGCTCCGGGCAACACCTGCTCCATCTCAAACTCCGGACGCGGACCACGGGCGATAATCGGTTTAGCCCATTCATCGATCGGCTCATCCTCTTCGCCCCAGTAGTGCTCTTTGGGGTCCCACATCCCAAATTCTTCGAGCCGTAACGGCACAAGATCTAGCTCGGCGACATTGAGCTCGGTGGATTCAATTTCTCCGGAAAGATACGGGTGGCCGGCGTAGCGCCACTGCTTGCGGGGCCTGATCGTGACGATTTCCCCGGGCACCGCATCCCAGAGTCCACTTGCCCGAAGGGTGATGACTCGCTTGCTCCCCAACAGGCGGCAGCGCGCAGAGCGCTCCTTGACCGAAAGGGCAACGAGTTCGACAGGCTTACCCAGGTCGAGGTCGTCATCCGTGGCCTTGTGTTGGCGCTTGCGGCGTGTATGCGTTGGGGTTACTGCGGGGTAGGGTTCGAGGCCGATCCACCTACGGTAAGCAGCTAAAAATAACGAGCCATTCGCTCCTTCTGGGAACACCACATCGGAGGCTGAGACCACGTGTTCTGAACCATCCTCCCGGCGGCACTTTGCTGTCAGTCCGCGACGCTCGTTGCCGTCGTAGTCGATCTCGACCACCGAGACCGGCTCGCCGATGACGAACCCGTCGGCCGGCAGGTTAACATCGTCCTCGAAAAACTGCCGAAAGGCCCAGAGCCCCTCGTCGTCGCCGTATGCATCGACGGTGATTTCCTCGATCAGCTCATCCAGTGCGGTAAAGTCGTTATCGCGGTGTTCTCTGGGGTTCATCGAGTCTCCTATACTAATCTTTTGATATCTTCCGCTGTAGAATGGTCATCGATCAAAGTCAACCTGTTATTATGATCCGAAACTCATTGGATTATGATTCGGTTTCGAGAAAGTACCACCGGCTTGTGGCGTGATGATTTAATCTTGATGTAAAATTGTTCCCAAATTGTGCCCGCTAAGGTCAAACTATTCCAAACGGTTTCAAACGAAACCAAAAATACGATTAAAAATTGGAATAAAATAAACTGTTTGGAATCATAACATTTTTAAATTTTCAAAAATTTGGTCTGAAAATCCCCGTGTCGGCAGTTCGATTCTGTCCCTCGGCACCAAGATAATGAAAAGCCTGCTGGAAACAGTAGGCTTTTTTTTACGTGCCAATTCTATCTGTTGACGTGGGTGTTATTATAGCATACTATATGCTATAAACATGGAGGGATGTTATGGGAACATCAAAAACTGCATCAGCCAGAGCCCTGATTGATCCGGAAATAAAAAAAGAGGCCGAAACCATTCTTAAAGAATTGGGCCTGTCAGTGTCAAAATCCTTTGAGCTTTATTATCGTCAGATCATTGCACACCGTGGTTTGCCGTTTGAACTTCAGGTTCCCAATGAAAAAACAATGAAGGCGATTAAAAATTCAAGGCAAGGCAAAGGAATAACTTTTTCCTCTCCTGAAGATTTATTTGAAGATCTTGGAATCTGAGCGATGCGATCGATCCGGCGGGATACTCAATTCAAAAAAGATGTCAAGCGACTCAAAAAGCGGCACAAGGATTTTGAAAAACTTAAAACCATTATACAGTTTTTGCTTGCAGGAGAAAAACTACCACCGGAAAGCAGGGATCACAAATTGAAGGGTATACTAAAGGACTGCCGGGAGTGTCATATTGACCCCGATTGGTTGCTGATTTATAGAATCGAAGGCAGCGAACTATGTCTCGTACGAACTGGCAGTCATGCGGATCTCTTCGAGTGAAAAATACGTTTTGTAATCGATAATGATGGGGCCGTCTGACATGCAGATGATTCCATCTCATCTGCCTCTTTAAAGCTGGGTGGCTTATCTTCCTCTGTGAGTCACCCATTGGTTTCTGAACCCTCCGCATCGGATCACCCACCCTTTGTGTTTTTAGGAACACTTAAAATTTACCGGATGTATTAGAAAGCATTATAATAAATGAATATTGTTTTTAAATTATTGTTGACATTATTACATGAATATGAAACAGTTATCATGCCAATGGTACGAGAGCCATGCCGCTATATGAAATCTCGAAAAATAGATCTGTTTACCGTGAATAACTGAGACTCATTCAGGGAATTGATGATGACCTACGATGAGAAGGTAAAGCTTTATAATGCAAAACGTTATCTGATGCCGTTGCGACCTTTAGGAACCAAAAATTGGACCGTGCGGGATTACATCAGGTACATCGATCAACACGGCAGATGGTGCCCGGATGGCCGGGATCAATGTGAATTATACGGTTAAAGCACTCTCGACAAGTTGCACACATCGTTAAACCAGCTTCAGGCATTTGAAACTGAGTATTGCCCATATTGCGGAAATATTCTGGCCGGAACTGGTGCCAAGTGTTCAAGGTGCGGGTATTGTGTTCTCTGCGGATGATGGATCGCAGGTCCGGTGATCCATGTTTCTGGGGAACTGTAACTTAATTACCTGATATGGCTTTAAAAATAATGGAAGGCCAGAATCTTAACCTTCTCTGTTCAGTTGATCTCTTTTCACATCTGAGTTGCATTCAAGGGTGGCTCACCATAGTGGGCCACCCTTTGCGTTGATCTCTTTTTATATCTGAGTAGTGTTCAGCGGGTGACTTACAGCACATGGGTCACCCTTTTTTTTGAACCTCCTCCACAATAAGACCTGCACGTCAATTCCCACATCTATAACAGGACCCCCAACTGGTCAGACTGGATCAGGATTCGCCGGTCGAAACACACGGGGTAATGTTAGGATTCTACTTTGGGCCACTTAACCTTTTACCAACCATTTGCCGGGTGATACCGAAAATACTGAGCACAAGGACTCGACGGGTGCGGAACAAGCGGTTCCGTATGGTGATGTTAGCTTAACGGATGTAACCAGACAGATGAGCAGCCACGGTAAGCGACGCCGCTGCAAATGGACGGCTTTTATGAAAGAAATAAAGGAGATCAGGCAGAATACCAGGACGAGCGAATCCTTGCGGTGGGACACTGAATCCTTCGTTTTAAGTAAAATAATACGCTGAATAAATTTTATTAGTCAAAAAATTATGAAAAGTAGCGGAGCTGCTCAAGACAATGGATAGATAAAAGGTACACGGCATAAGGCGAAAGGGGCAAGGAAGAAAATATGGGCTACAGGGTGTAAGGAAAGGCAGAAAAACGGCGAAGGGTGAAGGCAAAAAAGCTGAGGTGACAGGAGGCATAAGAGAGAAAGCATAGGGTATCAAGTTCAAGGTTTAAGGAAATAGATGGAAGCTGAAGGCCAAATGGAAACAAATTTCAAAGGGGCAATAAACCTATAAATTCAAGGCAGGTCTTCTTGAAATTTGTCGTAGGAGGCCAGTGGGTTCGAATACCCGGGAAGCTTGTATGCGAAGCAGCATCACAGTTTAAAATCCGGTCATTCGGCTCCAGGTTCAGGTTCACCGAGAATCGCCAGCAAGCAGCTGTCTGAATGGACAGGTGAAGATAGTTCTGTTATAATAGATCCTAAGTTAAACCAGATAAAAAGTTGCCATCCATGAAAAAGCCAAACCTGTTGCAAGGCAGGGGCGGAAAACCACGGGCCTATAGACAGGCAGCCGGGTTGCCAAGGGATTATTCAGTGACAGCCGGTTTGCCCGTTTCAGGGGAACCCGGCTTTTTTGATTAGGTGAATCTTAGAATTCGATTGAATTGACGCATGATGATAGTGCGAAAAACATTTTATAAAACTTCAACCGGAAACCGATGTTCCCGCCTGGGCGGGAACATCGCGAAATCCAGGGTCTCAATTGCTTTTCACTTAAGGAATTCGAAATGAAATTGATCGTGTTGATCTTTTCTGCTTTTCTGCTCGTCGTCAATTCAGGTTATGCTGAAACCGATATTCGAGATTCGATCGTTAAAATATTTTGCGTCAGCAACAGCCCTGACTATGACAACCCCTGGAACCGTCGGGGTCCTAGGAGGGGGCACGGCTCGGGGTGTGTCATAAACGGAAATCGAATCCTGACCAATGCGCATGTCGTGAGAGACCACACCTTTATTCAGGTTCAGCTCAATGGGCGACCGAACAAATTCAATGCCCGGGTCCAATTCATTTCGCATGAAGCTGACTTGGCCCTCTTAACGGTTGAAGACCCGAGCTTTTTCAAGGAAGTTAAAGACCTTGAACTGGCTGAACTTCCCCAAGTGATGGATAAGGTCATTGTTTACGGGTTTCCGGAAGGTGGCGACACTCTCAGCACGACAACCGGAGTCATCTCCAGGATAGAACACCGCCCATATGCCCATAGTCTGAAGAGGCTTCTGGCCATCCAAATCGATGCCGCGATAAATCCCGGGAATAGCGGGGGACCTGCTATTGTGGGGGACAAAGTCGTCGGAATTGTCATGCAGCAAATGAAAGGTTCCGAGAACATCGGCTATATCGTTCCGACAAACATCGTGCAGCACTTCCTCGACGATGTGGTTGACGGCCGATACGATGGTTTTCCACGGATCGGCATAAACACGCAAAATATGGATAACGGGAACCTGAAAACCTGGTACAAATTGGATAAATCACAAACCGGCATATTGGTGACCAAAGTCATTCCGGGACAACTCTCGGACGGCATCCTGTACCCTGATGACATTCTTTCCATGGTTGACGATCATCCGATAGCCGACGACGGGACAGTCGAATTCAGACGGAATGAACGGACGAGCTTCTCTCATTTCATTCAAAACCATCAATATGGCGATGTGTTGAAGTTGAAAATTATACGTCAAGGCGAGGAGCATTTGGTCGACATAAACCTCTATAAGGGTTCAGAGGATCATCGTTTTGTATCGAGATGCGAGTATGATGTTCAACCGCGATATTATATTTATGGCGGCCTTGTATTTTGTCCGCTAACCTTTAACTACCTTAAAACCTGGTCTGATTGGCAAACCAAGGCGCCGTCGAACCTTTTGAACTTTTTCATAAATGGCCACCCGACCGATAAAAATGAGGAAGTCGTGATCCTGACCAAGGTACTCGAAGCAGAAATAAATGTCGGGTACAACAAGCATACGGATCAGCGGATTGTAAAGGTGAATGGAAAGAAAATTATTAATCTAAAGCAGATGATCGCATCGATCGAGTCCCAAAATTCATCTGACTTCATCGTGTTTGAAACGGAGAAGGGTGAACAGCTCGTTTTGAACAATCAAAGAGCGACGGGTATTCATGACGAGATTCTAAGAACCTACGGGATCGTTCAAGACCGGTCGGGTGATTTGGTGAGATTGGCGCAGTTGAATTAACCCCAACACTGAATAAACAAAATGTCAAAGTGTGATTAACACTTTTGCAATGGTAGGGTTAATAATTGAATTCTCCGTTTTCGTAGACGGTTTGCTTGCCGCCGCCTTTCAAAATGGCGGTAACTCTTTTTTTTTCGGTGTTCACCAGGTCCCAGTGCAGGGCGGAGTCGTTGAAGCCGAGTTCTTTTCGAAGCTTGTCGTCGAGGGCCGTTTTTCCGGCATAGGCATCCGTGTAGGCGGAGCCCAGGGCCAGGTGGCAGTTGCCGTGAGGTCCGCCGAAGTTCTCGTCGAAGAGCGTGTTGGCCATGAACGCGTTGATGCGTGAAAAACGCCGGTCGGTCAGAGAAAATTCCCCGACTCTTTTTGCTCCCGGGTCCATTTCAAGCTGACGGCGGACAAAGTCTTCGCCCTTCCGGGCCCCTACCTTCACCACAACTCCCTTCTTGAATTCCAGCCTGACGCCGGCTACATAGTTGCCGCTGCGAAAAGAGGGCTGGTCGGCGTAGTAAACGCCCTGCGTACCCCGCCAGTCAGGAGAAATGAAGACTTCGAAACTCGGGATGTTGCGGCCGGACAGGCCGAGCCACTTTCTCTCTTCCCCCGGCGTGATCGTCAGATCGATGGTATCCGACTCGATGTGAAAGCGCTCGACCGGCAGCCGGTCGAGTTGCTTTTTGATCGACCGGATCTTCTGATGAACCTCCTGCCACGCCCTGACCGGATGGCGCTGTTCCAGGAAGCACGCCGCCGCGATTTGACGGGCATAGGCCTTGAGCGACATCTTGGCGTGCCTTGCCAGGGCCATGGTGGGAAAAACGCACAGGGTCCAGCTGAAAAGGCCCTGTTCCTCACGCCGGGTCAGGATGTCGCGTAAATATTTGCGCACCACGGCCGCCTGGCCGATTTTTTTTGGATCGACATCACTCAAATGGGTGATCGATTCAGGGGCATACAGATGAATGCTGCCGTTGAGATGTTGGTTCAGGCTTTCGTCGCCGGCGGGAACGAACTTCAACTGGCGGGGTGTGGCACGGACGTAGAAGCTTTTTTCCATTTGGGGTGTTTCCAGTGCGCGCGGCACCGGGTTGAGCCCCATCCGGAGCAGCTTGTCATAGAGGATTTCCGCCAGCGGTCGGGCCGGCAGGTGATACCGGACGGCCACGACGTCATTTTTTTTGAATTTTCTGCGGCGCGCTGTCTGCAGTCCCCAAAGAAGTACTTCGGCATAGCCTTCCAATTCTTTTTCGGAAAACACGTTTACCCCCCGGTGTCTTTTACTGTTAGGATCGGGTCATCGATGTCTTGGTCTTTGACAATCGAAGCCCTAAAAACAATTTGATCTCACCACAGAGGCACAGAGAGCACAGAGGTGTATTTTTTTTGCGTTTGCCGCTGACCCAGATACCATCTGCTGGAGCAATGGGGCAGGGACGGCGGCAAACGCAAAGCATCAATGCTGGCGCATAGAGAAAATCCGAGATACCATGAGCAGTGCACGTATCACCGAGGCGATAGGTTTTTGCCCATCGCCGCCTGTCCGCCATGGCTTTGTTCAGGCAAGGCGGGCGGGCCTCCCTATGGACAAAATAAATTAGTGTCTTTGCGTCCTCTGCGTCTCTGTGGTGAAAAATATTACCGCTAATACGCCACTTTGATTATTTAGGATGATCGTCTTTCAGAAAGAGGCGATGATACTCTGATTCCGTCAGGTGTCGTTTGAGCAGACGGGTGACGAGGCTGAAAATCTCGTTCAACTCGTCATCGCTGAGCCGTTTGACAAGGGTTTGCATCAGCGCATCGTCGGAAAATTTCTGCAGGTAATACACGATGGTGTTCTGGTCGTTCTCGCGGTCGAGGCCGAAACCGACCAGCCCCTTGTAGGTTTCGACGAACTGATGAGAATGTGTGGCCATGGCGCGGGTCTATCCTTTTTTAACAGTGCGGCTGTTGGAAGGAATTCTGCTCTAGTTTCTATGCGATCCAAGGACAATGAGAAAGCCTTTTTATACCTGTATTCGATTACCCGATGTCCGTCAACCCCGACCGCATCGATGCCAGACTATCTCGGTGAAAATAAGATTCCTATAATTTAAAATGCGGTCACCCGGCTCCATGTGAAGGTTCGCCGAGAACCGTTGGCCGCGAAACGAGGCGATCGATCGACAGATCGATCCGTCAATTGTTTCCGATCCAACACCGTGCTATACGGGTTTGACGGTGGATCGGATCCGAAGGAGTATACATCACGATGATGAGACCGAGCAGAATCGACGGGGCAAACGTCCGTATAGGCTATTTCACTACCGCAGATGGAACGACTATCCGCAATGCCCTTTGGTCTCCCGAGAGTAAAAATCCCCGTGGCAGCGTGGTGCTGCTTGGCGGCCGCAAGGAGTTTCTCGAAAAATACACCGAAACCGCAGCCGACCTCAACCAGAGGGGATTTGCGGTCTTCGGCTTCGACTGGCGCGGCCAGGGGCTTTCGAGCCGCATGCTGCCGGACCGGCTGAAAGGCTTTGTACGGAATTACGATGACTACGTACAGGATCTGGAGGACTTCTTCCAGAAGGTCGTCCAGCCGAAGGCCGTGCGTCCGATCTATTTGCTGGCGCATTCGATGGGTGGGCATGTGGCCCTCCGTTATCTGCATCGGCAGCCGGCAGGCATCGAAAAGGCAGTCCTTGTGGCTCCCATGCTCGACATCAACACGAAACCGTTTCCACGGTGGCTGGTGAAAGGGTTGGTTTGGCTGGGCCAACATATCGGCTCTGAAGAAGCCCTCGTGCCGGGCAGCGACAAGCGCACCAATTTCGATCGTCCGTTTGAAGGAAATGCGCTCACCGCGGACCCTAGGCGCTTTGCCGTGGAAAAAAACGCCGTGGCCCAAAATCCGGATTTGGCCCTCGGCGGCGTGACATTCGCGTGGCTGACGGCAACGTTCGCATCGATCGCGCACATCCGACGACCGGGCTTTCTCGAGGGAGTTCGAGCTCCGGTGCTGATGGTTGTGGCCGGGGCCGACCGGGTTGTGTCGGTTGCAGCCCAGAAGTCGGCCTGCAGGAGATTGCCGAACGGCCGGCTTCTGATCATTTCAGATGCGCGTCACGAAATCCTGATGGAGACCGATGCCATTCGGACGCAATTCTGGGAGGCGTTTGACGCCTTCATCGCGAAGCAGACGGCGCATCCATGATGTCAGGACCACTTAGCTTCGTTGTTAATTGCTTTACGGCTTCCAAGTATTGCGACAGGCCGCGCGCGAAGATGTCGTTGTGGTTGGCGCCGGAAATGGTGAGCAGTGACTTCTCGGCTGCCGGACAGGCGTCATAGAGGGCCTTGCCCTCGGAGTAGGGAATGATGTGGTCGAACTCGGCATGAATGATCAGGGTCGGTTTGTCGACCTGTTTGATTTTGTCGATGTTGCGAAAGCCTTCCTCTTCCCGGAACCCGATCGCCGCCGTTGAAACCCCCAGCAGCTGCAGGAGCGGTGCGGCATATGCAAAACCGCTTTCGATGACCAGACCGTCGATATTCGCCGCTCGACCACCGGCCAGTTCGAGGGCCGAGGCGCTGCCGAGCGATCGGCCCATGACGACCAGCGGACCGGTGTAGCTGCTTTTCTGCAACCATTCGACGGTCCAATCGAAAATTGTGTGGCAGTCCGACATCATGGCCGCCACCGACGGTTGTCCGCCGGAGCGGCCGTATCCTCTGTAATCGACCGCCATGAAGTTGATACCCATCTGGTTGTAGAGCGGCCCCAAATCGTTGTAGTCGTCGACGATTTCACCGTTGCCGTGAAAAAAGAGAATGTTGGGCCCGGCCGGATCTCCGGCGTGAAAGCAGGCACCGACGGCGATATTGTCATCGACCGGAACCATAAGCTCGCGGGAAGGCAAACTGAGTTTAGTGCTGCCGTATGAAGGCCGCGGGTGAAACAAGACCGCCAGGATTTCCGGCCGATCCAGGATGCTGTAGTCGATTGACTTGGGTGAGCTCATAACCGGTTGCCTTACTGTGTGGGAGATTGTGAGGGTTCCGAGGTCGTTGCGGCCTGAAAACGCCGGCGGATTTCTTCGATCCGTTTGCGGTTGACGCCGAAATCGGTGTAGCCGACCCGCGAGGCGGACCGCAGATCGATGCGACGGTCTGCCGCATCGAAGCGGAAGTCGACGTCGTCCACGAAACCGAAGACGGTCGAGGTGAACTCGGCGTGGATAGTGGTATCGGTTCGGGAAACGATTTTTGCCCCTTTCATCTGATCCAGCACGGACAGCAGATGCGCGGTGGCTTCTGCCATCGAGCCTTTATATGTGAGCGTTGCGATGAAATGCTCTTTGTCGTCACTGAGCGAGGAGACGCAGTTCGGTCGGTCCGGGCAGGCGGCGAGTTTACCGTTCTTGCCGTCCGCGTCCACCGGCCGGTTGGCGGTACAGTTCGACAGCATCAACGCTATCGCTACAAAAATCGGTATTTTTCTTGTCATGACCTCAGCCTGCATTACGATGTCCGACCACCGGTATAATGCCGGGAGTCGATGTAGGGCTCCAAGCGGCGTTTCAGGTAGCGTTTGACGTAATGTCGGGTTTCGGGAAAAAGGAGCAAAAGCCCCATAGCGTCGGTCAGAAATCCGGGCGTCAGCAGGACCAAACCGGCGGCGAAAATCAGCACCGCGTCCAGCAGTTCCTCGGCCGGCATCCGCCCTTGCTCAAGGCTGTTGCGCACGCGCAGCATGGTCTGCATGCCCTGCAGGCGCGCCAGATACGCTCCGGCAAAACCGGTTGCAATGACCAGCAGTACGGTCTTAAATGCCCCGATATGGCCGCCGACCTTGATCAGCAGGTATATTTCGATGACGGGCACAAGGGTGAAAGCGAGAAAAAGTTTGAACAGCATGGGTATGATCACTTCTGGTTAATAAAATCCATAGGAGCTATCTCAAAATTAGGCTTTTCGGTCGAGATCAAGACGAGACCGAGAATCAACCCGGAGGCATACTCAAAAATGTCGAGGACTTGAGACGAGGGCTCAACGCCGATATCGGGCGAAAAGACTTTTTTGAGATTGCTTCTAGTCAAATGTCAGCGAATCGTCTTTCGCCAAGTCCTTTTGGTTGAGAAAATCGCAGTATTCTTCCGCCCGCCGCTGCGCCTTCGATTTTTGTCCGGTCTGCGTTTGCGGGTCCTTGTGAAAGGATGCAATCGCAATCTCATCGTCACCCTCTTTTTCCAATACTTGAAATCCTCCCTCAAAATGCTTGACGAAATACTTCATGATCGCGACCTCACCTCCGCTTCGTTTGAATATCATAGGTTGAATGGATACCGAAAAGGGCCTTCAAGCCGCTTGCCCCGCCCCCGGCCGCATCAGCTGATTTTTAACGGCGGCGGCATTGGTCCGCCATGCCGCTCAACCTATCCGACCCAGAAGGTCGGCAATACGGTTGCCGGCTTTCATTTCATTCAGCCACTCGGCGGGAATGGCGTCACGTCCCAGATGCGCGCCCAGGATCATCCCGACCGCCATCCCCCGGGCGGCAGAGTCTCCGCCGGCCATCACGTTTTCAACCAGGGCTGTTTTCAAGTCGGTTTCATAAGTGGCCACCAGGTGTATGACGCCGGGCAGGGAGGCGTCCGTTTCACACATCTGACCGAACTTTTTGATGGTGTCCCGTGTCGGCCGCCCCACGCTCTGGAGACCGTCTGCGACCATTTTTCTCAAAGCCGTCCTGTCGGCCGATGCCGTTTGGAGCGCCGCTGTCGGTGACTCGCCCTTCAGGACATGCCAGAGTACATCGGCCATAAGATCGGCGCTTTCGACCACAACGGGATCGTTGTGTGTCATGGCGGTCTGGGCTTTGGCGGCCGAGCGCAGGTCATTCCGTTTCTCACGGTAAACGAAAGCCAGCGGTGCGATTCGTACCGCCCCTCCCAGATCCGTCGAAGATGAACCGGCTGCGGTCGGGTCTTTGTTTTCGGCAAAATTTTTCAAGGTTTCCCTTGTTGCGTGATCGCGGTAACCGGTGTAATCCTGAAACAGGTTTTGCCAGCTACGGGCAAAGTGGCCGAGATCGAAACCCCCGCAGTCTGCGATCGAGGACAACAGCACCAACGTCTGATCGCCGTAGTGAGTAAACTCACCGGCTTCCTTGGTATCATGAAAGGAGTCCGGGGCCGGTTTACGCAAACGATCCACGCGTCCGAATTCATTGTCGATCACCGCGGTGTCATATATCCAGTGGGCCCCCAGCGCCAGCGAATCAGCCGCAAAGGATGCCAGTACCATGGCTTCGGCCTTTTTCTTCATGATTTCCTCCTCCTCGGCTGAATTTGAACCGGTCTTATTTGAGAGGTTTTTATCCCGGCTGAGCGTTTTAAATTCTTAGAGAGGTGGTAGCGTTTCTATACTTAAAGAATTCTATGTTTTGATTGATAAAATTCGAATTCCCCTGGGGATAACCGATCATCCCGCGGCTCACAAAAGCGGTGCCAGTTGGGCTTTGTCTTTGAAATCGCCGGCATCGGTACCGAAGAAGTCGACCGTCACCACGCTCTCGCAGAGTTTTTTAATCTTTTCCAACACTTTTAGGTGTTCGGGATGCTTACCGTAGCGCTCCAGCGCTTCCTTATTGGCAAACAACGCGACAAGGGCAAAATCATAAGATCGCTCCGTGTGCAGGACGTCCCGGCCAAGTTCGTACATCTGGATTTCGGCGATTGAGTTGGGCAATTCATCAAGGCTTTTTTCAAGGTCGTCGATGTCAGCTTCGGTTACGCCTGACTTGAACTTCATCGAAACCACATGATTCAGCATCGCAGCGCTCCTTTCAGTGCGGTAGATCTACGGGGAATTCTTGACCGCCGTACCCGTGTACCGAACAATGGGCCCTGAGGTTGACACCACCAACGGCGGCGGGAATCTTCACTGCCGAAAGGCTCCGGGTGAACGGCTGTTCGTCCACATGCGGGTGATACAGGGTTCTGGTTGCCAGGACATTTTGGTCTAAATCGAGGACTTCCCATTTGTCGGCATAGTGTTCCCAGCCCGTGTCATCATGACGGACAGTGACAGAAAATCCGTAAATATCCACGGCGGTTTTGACGACCGTGACGTTGATTACATCCGCTTCTCCCGCCACGAGGGGGCCGGCGATCAACATCATCGCGACTGTCAGCAGTGGGGTAAGTCTCACGCGGTTGGCACTTTCTTTTAATGGCTTGGTCGAAAAGAAACCGATTATTTCGGTTTCAGGTTCAGGGTTCAAGGTTCAAAGGCTATAAAAGTCTTATTTCCTACACTTTATTCTCAATTGTTTGGATTGGCCGCGTCTACCCGAGAGTGAAAAATGGAATTCGACCCAAATGATGCGTAATAAGGTTGTTGGAGACCAGCTATGGCGCATTAACTGGGAGCCGTTAATCCCGCTTGGGCGGGAAACCCCTCGACCCAGGTAGAAGAATCGTGCAGCCGTCTCTGCAGCCGATTTGAAGTTTGGCATTCCTGCTTGTAATTTGTCAAACCATAAGAATTTCTCTACGAATAGCAAGAGCCGTAGTCTCGAACCGAGGCGCGACCCGCAGGCGGTTTTTCGCAGAAAGGCCCACGACCGGTATCGGGCCGCACGAGATCCCGTAAAATCGGTTGATTTTTGAAGCTCTCTATACTATCAAGTCCCTCGAACCCGGCGATCGGAGAGCACCGCCCCGCTTGTTTTTCCGCCGCCAGGATTCCTTTTTCTAAATCGAGCGTTTCAAACATTAAAAATAAGGGTAATTCTATCAATTAAGGTTTTTGAAAAAGCGCTGCGTCAAGAAAGCGCTCACAAAAAAACGTCACGTTTTGGACGCGAATGCGTCCTGTCCGGCTGCGATGCGAAAACTCGGAATATCAAGATATTCCTGCCTTTCCTCGTTTTTCCGACCGGGTGCATTAATGCCCAAAATTGTTCGTTTATTTTTTTGTGAGCCCTAAGGGAGCCAGCCATGACCCAGTGTGTTGTACTCAATGCGGACTACTCTTTTTTGAATGTAGTGGATTGGAAGCGGGCCCTGTGCTTGCTGGTGAAGGAAAAGGTAAAGGTGCTGCGGTATTCGGAAAGGACGGTCAAGACCGGTGAGGGCATGACCATCAGGATTCCGCTGGTGATCAAGCTCATTAAATTTATTCGGACGGTTTACCGGGCGCGGGTGCCGTTCAGCAAGAAAAATGTTTTGATTAGAGACGGTTTCAAATGTGCTTATTGTCGAACCCATTGCGGGCGGCTGACCGTCGATCACATCGTACCAAAATCACGGGGCGGTCGAACGGAGTTCGAAAACTGCGTGGCCGCCTGCAAGGCCTGCAATCACAAGAAAGGCAACCAGACCCCGAGCGAGGTAAAAATGTATCCGCAGGTCAAGGCCTATCAGCCGACCATATCCGAGTTCCTGCGGCGCAGAGTTCAATTGCTGGGGATTGATGAGTTGATAAAAGATATGGTAGAATGGTCTATGGTGCCGGATAACCTTCCGGAACGCCTTTAACTTTAAATTTTGCCCACCCATTTTGGGATCAAATCTGACGTGCAGCACAATATTAAACATCATCAGGGCACGCCAAGAAAATTATCGTTTTAGGCACCGGATACGTCGGTCTCTTGCATGCCGCCGTTTGCTCCGAGTACGGCCATGAAGTGTATGCATACGACAACAATCAGGAAAAATTGGAGGCCTTTTCTTCCGGTCAGCCCCAGGCAATCGAACGCTATGTCAATGAACCCGGTCTGGTCAACATCATCCGCGAAACCCTGGGCCGATACCTGTATTTTTCGTCCGATTTGGACGCGATTATCGAGGGGACGGATGCCGTGTTCATGTGCTTGCCGACGCCGCCCAACTTGGACGGCTCCACCAATTTGACGTTTTACGATGCCGCGGCCGAACATCTGGCCGAGCTTCTCGCCAGGCGCAAGGATAAACGTCGCGTGGTCATCGTCAACAAGAGCACGGTGCCGATTGGAACGGCGCGTCATCTCGAGCGCATCATGTCCTCACACAAGGTCAAAAATTTCGGCGTCTCCTCCAACCCGGAGTTTCTGGCAGAAGGCACCGCCGTGATGCAGGCGCGCCGGCCGGACCGGGTCGTGGTCGGCTGTGATGATCAGCAGGATTTCACCATCTTGCGCCGGGTGTATTCCCAATTCGTCAATCACGTCCGCATCAAATACATTGAAACATCGCCCGAAACCGCGGAGGCCATCAAATATGTGGCCAACACGATGCTGTTGACCTACATTTCTTTTTGGAACGGCGTCGGGGCGAAGATCGGCGAAAAATTTCCCAATGTCGTCATCGACGACCTGCGCCTGGGGGTGACCTCCGATGAACGCATCAGCACCTGGGGGTCTTTTGTCAGCAACGGAGCCGGCGGCAGCTGTTTCGGGAAAGACATTGCTTCACTGATCAACCAGCTGCGCAAGGTGAACGTCAGCACCAAGATGTTGGAAGCTTCATACGAAGTGAACGAATATCAGAAAGTCTATCTGGTCGACCGGGCCATCACCGAAGCCGGTTTCAAGTTCAACAAAAAGACCATCACGGTTCTCGGCCTTGCTTTCAAAAAGCACACCAACGACATGCGTGATGCCTCTTCGATCAAGGTGATCGAGTCTCTGCTGGGCAAGGGCGCCGCAAAAATCAAGGCCTACGACCCCTTGGCCAACGAGTCCGCCCGGGCTGTTTTCGATCCGGCCAAAAACATCCTCTTCGACAAGATTGACTACTACGAGAGTGCCAAAGAGGCTATCGAAGGGTCGCACGCTCTGTTCATTTCATCAGACTGCGAGGAGTTCCGCGGGCTGTCCCGGACCATCGAGCAGCTTGTCCAACCGCCCTACCTGGTCATGGACGGCCGGCGGATGATCCCGGATTTTAGTGATTTAATCAGTAGGAATTACACTTACCTGGCAGTCGGTGCGATGGCGATGGGACCCACGCCGTGTGACGCCGAGGTGCTGATACCGCTGAGACAATCCGCCTGATTACCCTTCCGAACCGACTGCTTTTACGAGTCGCATCGGCTTGTGCAGCCGTGATCCCCAGCGTGCCCCATTGTTCCCTCCTGCCGGTTGCGGAATCATGACCCGCACCGGTGTGCGGCACTTCTGCGTGCGGCGCTTTTCGATGCGAGGCCAGGCCGAAAGGTTGTATTCCCTTGACATACCGGTGTTTGTCGATTAAAAATTCCAAGTTTATATCATCACCAATTTTCGGAGGCCAAATGGACTACAAAAAGACGCTCAATCTGCCGATCACGAAATTTCCCATGAAGGCGAACCTGGCCGACCGTGAACCGGCGCAACTGAAAGCCTGGGAAGACGTGCAGCTGCACGATAAAATCAGAACGGCTGGCGCCGGGCGGGAGCGTTTCATTCTGCACGACGGCCCGCCATATGCCAACGGTCACATCCACATCGGCACGGCGCTCAACAAAATTCTCAAAGACATCATCGTCCGGTCACGGCAGATGAGCGGATACGACGCGGTATACGTACCCGGCTGGGACTGTCATGGTCTACCGATCGAACACAATGTCGACAAGGAGCTCGGTCAGAAAAAAATGGACATGACCCTGGCCGACGTTCGCCGGCTGTGTCGTGCATATGCCGACCGGTTCATTGATATTCAGCGCAACGAATTCAAGCGACTGGGCGTCATGGGTGAATGGGACAATCCCTATCTGACGATGAACTATGCTTACGAGGCCACCATTGCCCGCGAGTGCTGGAAATTTGCCCGGAACAAAAGCCTCTTCAGGAGTAAGAAGCCGATTTACTGGTGCAACGACTGCCGCACCGCCCTGGCCGAGGCCGAAATCGAATACGCCGACGAGTCCTCGCCCTCCATTTACGTCAAGTTTCGCTTGAAAGACGACCTGAGTGCCGATTTCCCGAGCTTCGCCGGTAAAACCGTTTTTGTCGTCATCTGGACTACCACCCCCTGGACCATACCGGCCAACCTGGCCGTGGCCCTGCACCCGGATTTCATATACGCGGCGGTGGATGTGGGCAGCGACGAGGTCCTGATCCTCGCCAGGGACCTGGTGTCTGACTGCATGCACACTTTCGGAATCAGCGACTACCGGATCCTGGCCGAGATCGACGCCAAGCGTCTGGAACGAAAGCGCAGCACCCACCCGCTCTACGACCGCGATGCCCTGATTATCCTGGGCAGCCACGTTACACTCGATGCCGGCACCGGCTGCGTGCACACCGCTCCCGGACACGGCCGCGAGGACTACGAGGTCGGTCTGCAATACGGACTGGACGCCTACTCACCGGTTGACGACAACGGTCGCTTCTCCAATGAGGTGGGATTTTTCGAAGGGCAGTTCGTGTTCGACGCCAACCGCGACATCACGGCCAAGTTAAAGGAGGTCGGGGCCTTGATCGCCTCCGAGACGATCGCGCATTCCTACCCCCACTGCTGGCGCTGCAAACAGCCGGTCATTTTTCGGGCCACGCCCCAGTGGTTTATCTCCATGGACAAGACCGGCTTGCGCCGGAAGGCCTTGGAAGCCATCGACCGGGTGAAGTGGATTCCCGGCTGGGGCCGTGAGCGCATCTACGGCATGATCGAAAACCGGCCCGACTGGTGCGTTTCCCGCCAGAGGGCCTGGGGGGTGCCCATTGCAGTTTTCTACTGTGACGATTGCGGCGCGCTGCTGATGGACGAGGAAATCATGCAGCGGGTTCACGAGCTTTTTGCCACCCATGGGGCCGACATATGGTTCGAAAAGCCGGATGCCTTCTTTCTGCCGGCCGATGCCGAGACCCCCGCGGGCTGCCCCAAGACCCTGATCAAACAATCCGTCATCCTGGTCGTGAGGTTCGTTTCCGGCGTCATCCAGGCGGCCGGTGTGGAGCAGGGTGAGGATCGGTCGGGGCCGGCGGGGGTGGATGTGGAGGGCGGCGACCGGCGCGGGGGCTGGTTTCGCAGCTCCGTGCTGTCCGCCGGGGGGGCGCGCGGCGG
>JARFQH010000106.1 GCA_029287875.1 Desulfobacteraceae bacterium
GCCCTGTACTTCAAAAATGAGTACCAAATCCTCCTCTACGACGCCCGGGCCCAGGGCAAAAGCGAGGTCGGTCAATTGCCGCTGACCCTCGATATCCATGTCGCTGATCTCTTCAATCTGCTGGTGCACATCGGTTTAGAGAAGGCCCTGCTGGGGGGGTTGAGCCACGGCGCCCATGTTGCACTGGCAATGGCAGCCAAGAATCCCTCACAGGTCGACAGACTTGTTTTGTCCAGCGTGGCCGCCGACCCGAGCGCCCGCAGCAGGACGGCTTTGCAGTTGTGGGGAAAGATTTTACGCGGCGAAGGACTCGAAGCGATGACCCGGGCCGCTCTGCCGACGATATTCGGAGAAGCCTATCTGGCGAAAAACCGGAGAATTTTGGACAAGATGGTCACCGCCTTCGCAACCCGCAATCGAGCCGATGCACTTCTGGCACACCTCGATGCCATGATGCGCTATCCCTCCCCTTCCCTGCACAGCGCGACCATTCGTCAGCCCACCCTCGTTATCTCCGGAGACCAGGACCCGCTGGTTTCCAGTGACGGCGCCGCTCGCCTGGCTGCGTTATGCCGCGGCACCCATCGCCTGCTGCCGCAAACCGGCCACACCGTCTCTTTTGAAGCACCGGATCTTTTCAACCAAACGCTGGCGGCGTTTTTCAAATCCCATATGCAGCCTGATTAAGCACGAAAATAGAAACTTGAAACTTGAAACTCGAACCTCAGGACACGGTACCCGGTACCAGTGGTAGCTTAAAGACCACGACCGTTTAGTTGTTAAACGCTCATGGCCCTGCAGACCGCCTCGGTGCATGAAAATGATACGCCGGAGCCCGGATGAGCGATTGAGAACAGCGGCTGACTGTTTGAGCCGTCTACGGGGTCTTGGACCAGACCCAATGCCGATAGCGTATGAAAGAAACACCATTGGGGACAAACGCCTACTCCCTTATTTGAAGACGGGAGAGGTCCGGGCTTAGAACCCGTTGGCGGCGAGTTTCAGCCGCCTTTCGCAATCGCTTATCCGGGCGCAGGCGCCCACCTTATTTTCGTGTTAAATCGATGATACCCCTTAACTGACAAAACTGACTTACCCGACTCAACCGAGAACTGTCAGCCAATCAGATAGCGCCAACCGCCGAAAATGAAAAACAGTCCCTCTTCGCGACAATGACGGAGATCCTCTGCGGGGCCACCGTGATCTCGGCCGGCGTACAGCCCAGGCCGTCGCCGTCGATGTCGATGGGCACCGGGTCTCTGGCGTGGACCGACACCGTCCGGACCCGGCGCATCCAGACCTTCTCCATCGATAGGTGGGTTCCGCGGTAGAGGCGGAGTCCATTCAGCAGAAAATCGGCCAGTTGAAAATCCCCGAGGCAAACGGCGTCGAAGCATCCGTCGTCCAGCACGGCATTGGGTGCAACCTTCATACCGCCGCCGAAAAAGCGTCCGTTGGCGACCACGAAGGCACATACCGGCTGATCCAGCTCGGGGTCACTATCCATTCTGATTCGCATCGCTGCATTGCGATAGTGCCGAAAGGCTCGCAAGGTGGCCAGCAGGAAGGCGGCCTTGCCGCCGAGCCGTGCGAACCGCCGATCGCGCGCGAGGTTGTCGATAATGCCGCTGATGCCGAAAGAGGCGATGTTGACAAAATAGCGCCGCGTCTGACGGCCGTTCGGGTCGACGTACCGGATCAGGCCGATGTCGATCGGGCGAGGTGTTCCTTCGGCCAGACCCCTGATGGCGGCACCGGCAGACGCGCCTATTCCCAAGCTCTTGCGGAAGTCTCCGCCGGTACCGAGGTGCAGAACGGCAAGTTTGGCCTGCGAATTGATCAGCCTGCCGTTGCGGTCGAAGAACCCGTTCACGACTTCATTGTGGGTGCCGTCACCACCGATGGACAGAATCACATCCGCGCCTTCCGTCAATGCGTGGCGGGTGAGTTCGACGGCATGGCCGGGGAAGGCCGTAAAATTGAGTTCGGCCGGTTTGAACAGCGGGTGGGATCGCAAGGCCGCGACAACCTTTTTGAGACGCATTCGGGCAAAGCCGAAATTTCCGCTCGAGTTGACGATACCGGCTATGCGGTGCCCAATGGAGGTGGTCACAGTCGTATTTCCTGTTTGGCTTCAATTTGGGGATGCCATACGGTTCCATAAAAACGGAGTCCTTTTTACCATAAACGTGCCGCACGGGGAAGTCGTAGGGACATAAATGTCTTGACATCAAGATAATTTGCTTTAACTTGATCTCATGCAGACGGCTCCTCACTTGAGATTGGTTTTATGGAAGGCAGCCAAGGCGGTCGAGAAGGTCGACCGGGCCAGTATTTCAAAAACCGGCTTATATCTGAGCGATTTTGCCATTATGGAGGTTGTGTTGCACAAAGGACCGGTTCCCATCAAAATAATCGGTGAAAAGGTGCTATTGACCAGCGGCTCGATGACCGCTGCCATCAATCGACTGGAAAAAAAAGGATTTGTGAAACGAATCCAAGACCCCTCGGATGGTCGGTGTTTTTATGTCCATCTGACTGAAATCGGCCGTGGTGTCATCGAGGCGGCATATGCGCAACACGAAAAAAAACTCGAAAAGATTGCCGGCGTCTTGACGCCTGAAGAGCGTGCCGAACTCGTCAGATTGTTAAAAAAATTGGGCAAACATGCGCAAGAGGTAATAACAACGTAACAATACAAAGAAAGGGCGACGATGAACACAGACATTAACATATCCGGAATTCACCACATAACTGCAGTGACATCCTCGGCCGCCGAAAACCTGGCGTTCTATGAGAAAATTCTCGGCTTACGCCTGGTCAAAAAAACCGTTAATTTTGACGATCCATTTACGTATCACTTGTATTACGGTGATGCGAAAGGCTCTCCGGGTACGATCCTGACCTTCTTCCCCTGGGAGAACCTGCCCCGCGGAAAACCCGGCGCCGGGATGGTAACCGCGATTGCCTTTGCCATCCCCCGCACATCAATAGCGTTTTGGACTAGGAGAATCGGAGCGCAGGCCATACGCGTCGAAAAAAGTGACCGGTTCGGCGATCCGGTTCTTCAATTTGCCGACCCGCACGGTCTGCCCATCGAGTTGATTGCCACATCGGATCCACCGCCGACCGCGCATTGGACGGAAGGCCCGATTGAGAAAGCCCATGCCGTCACCGGGTTTCACTCTGCCACTGCCACCGTGAATGGGCTGGAAGAAAACAACAATCTGTTGCGCGAGGTGATGGGAATGACGCTTCACGAGCAGGAAAATCATCGTTACCGGTTCAGGATGACCGCCACCGAGGCCCCGGGGCATTTTCTGGATGTTGTCTACGATCCGAAGGCGCCTTTGGGAAGACCGGGCGGCGGCACGGTTCATCACATCGCCTTTCGCACGGAAAATGACGCCTCGCAATTGCGGTGGCAATCGATATTGAGAAAATCGGGCGTGGGTGTGACCGATGTCCGCGACAGGAAATACTTTCGATCGATTTACTTTCACATCCCGGCCGGGGTGCTCTTTGAAATCGCCACCGATCCGCCCGGATTCTCAGTCGATGAATCCGCACACGAACTGGGATCATCTCTGCGGTTGCCGGAGCAGTATGAACCCATGCGTGCCGAAATTGAACAGCGGCTGCCTCGGCTGCGTTCCGAACCGTTTCGGCATGTATTCGAAAAAGGGCCGGACTCGGCCGACGATGACCGAACCATTGTGACGCTGCATGGAACCGGCGGCAACGAGAACGACCTTATCGGCATCGTCAGGGAAGTCAATGCCACCTCGGCGATCCTAAGCCCCAGAGGGCAAGTCCTCGAAAACGGTATGCCGCGGTTCTTCAGACGAATGGCGGCCAACGTCTTTGATGAAGACGATGTTGTGCGACGGGCCAACGAGCTGGCGGATTTTATCCTCGCCTCGGCCGATAAGTACGATCGCAACCCGGATCGGCTGACCGCTCTGGGATACTCCAACGGGGCGAACATTGCCGCGGCGGTCATCCTGCTGCGCCCGGAAGTGTTCTCCTGCGCCGTACTGATACGACCGATGCTGCCGCTGCAAAACCCGCCGTTACCGGATTTGCACGGCAAACAAATCCTCGTTCTGAAGGGAAAGAACGATGCAATCATACCTTCGGCGAGCACCGACCGACTGGTGAAAACATTTCAACGGGCCGGCGCGGAGGTGACAACCAGGGAAATGGACGCTGGCCATGAGATAACGGCCCGTGATTTGGATGCCATATCAGAGTGGCTATCTGGGCCGCAAGCCTGCAGGCACCAGGACTTCGAGAACTTGCCGATGGAAGAAACCGTTTAAGGCCGCCCGGCGGTTCATTTCTTCTTCAGATCTCCGACCAGCTCCTTCATGATGGACAGCACGTTGCGCCCCCTTTCCCGGGCGATGCGATGGGCCTCATCCACCAGCGCGACAGCCCGAGTCTCCAGTTCGTCCTGTGACGGCAGCGCGATCTTGAGGCGCTGGTACTGCCAGGTCAACAATCGCACGGCCATACGTTCTTCCTGCTGTCGGAAAAAGCCCACTTGAAATAGTCCTCTGTAGGGTTCACGAAAAAATAAGTTCGCAATTTTGGATGTTGAGGCGCCCGGCCGGCAAGGCGCGAAAACGCAAGATTATCTGGATATTCAGAGTTTTCGCAACACAGTCGGACGGGATGCATCGGCGTCCAAAATGTGAAGTTATTTTTGAGTGAGCCCTTGGTATCTTGATCCTGAATTTCGTGTTTTCTATTTTCGTTTTAAACCAACTCACTGCGCACGCTTGCAGATGCCTAAAATAACTTCCTCCAGTATCAAGCGCCGGTTGTCTCCACTCGTTTTTATCCGCAGATCGGCCCTTGAAAGATGTTCGAAGGCCTGCAGCAGCTCCTGTTTCGTATAGTTTTCGGCGCTGAGAAACAGCTGATACACCGGATAGGGGTTGTTTGGATTCTTGACGATCGACAGGTCCGTGGCCGGCGGTTTCTTCTTCTTTCCACCCTTTTTGGGGGGCGATAGATTCTGGTCGTGGTCCGCACCGGTCATTTGGTCCCGCCACTGCTGCTTTTGATCGACAAGCTCGACATCGAACTGCTGCACGACCGGCATGACCGCAGCTGTGAACTGGTTGAAAGGGCATCCTGAAAACCAGACGCTCCCATACGGGCGAGCGGTAAACTCTTTGACCCTCAATAGTTTTCGAATTTGATTCAAAATGGCGACCAGGATCTGTTCGGGACGCATGGCGTCCAGTCCCTCAGACATCAATGTGCTCAGGTAAAACAGGGCGTCTTCCAGATTCCTGGCGGCGACGGCACCGGTCAGCGCATAGACCGGGTCCTTTTTGGTCCGCTGCAGCGCCGCGACAATATCCGATCGCGTAATCTGCGGCCGGTCACCGACAAAGTTGACCAGTTTTTCGACATTGCCGGTAAAGGCCCGAATGTTAAAACCGGTCATCTCCTGCAAGGCCGCGAAGGCATCGCGGTCTATGGATTTACCGCTCTCGGCCAGGACGGCGTTCATGGTTTCCAACAGCACGGCTTCCTGGATTTTCTTGTCCGACTTCCGGTCTCCTGTTGGGACAGAGCAGTCGACGACCACGCCGAGTTTGCGGATCATCTTGAACAGTTTTTTGCGCTTGTCAATCGTGTCGGTGGTGATCAGCAGATGATTTCCGGTCGGAAAACCCTTCTCGAGGGCTCGGCACAGGGCGCTTTCGCTGTCCGCCGGCGGTGGCACGACATGGCCGTTAACCTGGCAAAAGGCCAAGATGTCGTCCAACCAGCCGTCATCATCCAATAGTTCTGCCGCCGCCCGAAGGCCCTGTTGGCGGTTCGCGCCGGAGAGATCTTCGAACGTCAGATTCGAAAGGGCCATGAAACGCAGCAGATCGGCGGCAGCGCGGCTCATGTTTCCGGCGGCGTGGGCCTGCCTGGCGCTGCGCAGTATCCGGCCCGCATCCGGACCGGAATCGAATAGCCGCGGTTCCAGCAATCCCACCACTTTGGGACCCGAGAGCAGTGAGAAGGTATTCAGCTTTTCGATCGCTTCGTAAACACCGCCGGTTGCATCATCAACCGGCTCGTAGTTGAACCTGTGACGGTCTGCAGGCACAAGGGTATCCAATAGTTTTTTGAAAGCAGCCTTGCACAGGACTTCTTCTCCGTAAATCAGGTACACCTGGGCCGGCCGACTGTCGTGCGGCGCATCTTTCCGATTGCGATCTCTTTTAAGACCGTTCAGATAGGCGTCTATGGTTTTGTAATTCAGTTCAACCATTGCGCTACCTGCCGCGCCCTGCGGTTGAGGATGATCATCATGGCCAGGCTAACCGCGATGATAAGAGCGTTTAAGACCGTTTCCGGCAAAAGCTCGCCGCCATAAAGTAGTCGGCCGCCTGAAAAATCGGAGACCGCCAGTCCCAGTTGAAGGCCGCTGTTGAGAAGCGTAAACGTCCAGAAAACCTGCCCGTCAAATCTTCGGCGTTTTTTCACGATCAGCAGAATGGCGAAGATAAGGAAACTCCCGCAAGCCAGATACAAGGCGACCGGGTTCGGCCGCGGCAGCGAACCGAGCAGGCCGTCACCCGGCCGGGCGATGACAAGGTTCGGACTGAAGCCGAAAGATTCGTTGGGACTCTGGCCGGAAAAAAATAAGCCGAAGTAAACCAAAAAGTGTCCGATGGCCAGTGCCGGACCGAAGAGGTCGGTGGTATTCCAGAGCGGCAGACGGTTGCGTTTGATGAAAATCGCTCCGGCAGCCACTGCGGCCGCTGCACCGCCGTAATAAAACGAGCTGCCGTTCCAGAAGCGGAATATCTCCAACGGATCGGCCGCCGGTCCAGCGCTACGCTGCGCCACATCAAATAGCCGCGCACCGATAATCGCGCCGATCAGCAGCCAGAAGCAAAGATCGAGGATCCGGTCTTCATCTCCCCCGGAAGCCCTGACCTCGTGACGCACGACGACAACCCCCGTCCCGAGGGCTGCGCTCACAAAAAGGCCGAGTATGCCGACCGACAGCATGTTGGCGCCGAAACTCATTTCTCACCGACATTTCTCGAACACATAACGATTGACAAATGCAGCCCTTACGCAGCCGCATCATAATAAATGCGTGCTAAACGGTCATGGCCCTCCTGGCCGCCACGATGAATGAAAATGACGCGCCGGAGCCCGGATGAACGGTTGCGAAAAGCGGCTGACTGTCTGAGTCGCTTTGGGGTCTTAGACCGGACCCTATGCCGATGCCGCTTGGAAGCCACGACCTTCAAGCTGAATCCGAACTCATTATTTGAAGACGGCACTGGTCCGGGCTTAGAGCCGGTTGGCAGCGAGTTTCAGCCGTCTTTCGAAACCGTTTATCCGGGCGATGGTGCCCACCTTATTTTCCGTATTACATTCTATTTTCGTGTTAACCCTAAATTGAGTACAGAGAGAAACAGCACCTACCTGTCGGTTGCCGCGCCCCTAATTTATTCGGGCATTCTCTTGAGCAGCAGATGAAGCAGGAAAATCCCGATGCCGATGGTGATGGCACTGTCCGCAATGTTAAAGGCCGGCCAGTGAAGGTTCCCGATGTAGAAATCGAGGAAATCGGTCACCTTTCCGAATCGGACCCGATCGATCAGATTGCCGACGGCTCCGCCGAAGATCATGGCAAAAGCACCGGCCAGATGAGGATGCGTTGCCGGCGTTTTGAAGTAAAACCACAAGATCAAGCCCACTGCCAGAAAGGAAAAGAACAGAAACACCACACTGCGCAGACGCGGATCCGAACCGGACAGGAAACCGAACGCACCCCCGGGATTTTGAACGTGCGTGAGGTCGAAAAAACCGGGAATGACCGCAACGGAATGATACAACGGCAGGTATCGCAGAACCAGCACCTTGGTGAACTGATCGAGCAGTACAATCACACCGGAAATCAGAAGCAGTTTGATCGTTTTGCTTTTCATCCTGCGTTGATGCGCTCCAGGGCATTTTGGCAGCGGCTGCAAATCGTCGGGTGGGCACCATCGGTTCCGACCGATGGTTCATGAACCCAGCAGCGCTCGCATTTTTCGCCCGGTGCCCGTTCGACCAGAATCTGCAATCCCTCGATGTCTTCACTGGTGAATGCATTTTCAAGTGGCACTTCGCGTTCGAGTCCGACCCTGGAAACGATGAAAATGGAGCGCAGCTCGTCACTGTGAGGCGCCAGCACGGCGTAGAGATCCTCCGGGACCGACAGGGCGAGGGCCGCGTCCAGCGGGTGACCGACCTGCTTGCGAGCCCGCGCCGCTTCGAGCGCCTTGGTCACTTCGCTGCGCACCGCCAACAGTTTCTCCCAATTCTCCTGAAGGGCTTTGTCCTTCCAATCTTCCCGCACGCCGGGCATGGCGGCCAGATGGACACTCTCCTCCTTGTGTGGATGCGCCGGCAGGTGAGCCCAGATCTCTTCGGCAGTGAAAGCCAGGATCGGTGCCATCAGACGGGTCATCGTATCCAGAATGTGGTACATCGCCGTCTGGGCGCTTCTTCTTGCGCTGGAATCCGGCGGCGACGTGTAGAGCCGGTCTTTTAAAACGTCCAGATAGAAGGCCGACATGTCAAGGGTGCAGAAGTTGTGAAGACGATGGTAGATGACGTGAAAATCAAAATTTTCATAGGCTCTGAGCACGATTTCCGTCAACTCTTGCAGCCGGTGCAGTGCGAATCGATCGATTTGCGGCATCGTATCATAGGGCACGGCATCGGTCTGCGGATCGAAATCCTCGAGGTTTCCGAGCATGAACCGGGCCGTATTGCGGATGCGGCGATAGGCGTCGCTGAGCTGCTTGAGAATGTTTTCGGAAATGCGGATGTCTTCGCGGTAGTCGGAGGCCGTCACCCAAAGACGCAGGATTTCGGCCCCGTAACGCTCGATGACCTCCTTGGGCGCGATGACATTGCCCAGCGACTTTGACATCTTGCGCCCGTCGGCATCCACGACGAATCCGTGGGTGAGGACGGCGTCGTATGGTGCGCGGTCGCGCGTTCCCACGGCGGTCAGCAGGGAGCTGTGAAACCAGCCCCTGTGCTGGTCGCTGCCCTCCAGATACAGGTCCGCCGGCCACTTCAGATC
>JARFQH010000168.1 GCA_029287875.1 Desulfobacteraceae bacterium
CCCGGCCAGGTGGACCTGTGCCACCGATGCGGCGGCCAGTGCCACCGGTTCGAAAGCGGCGAAAATCTCCACCAACGGACGCTTCAGTTCCGATTCGATGACGCCCTGGATTTCTTCGAAGTCGATCGGCGGGACCCGGTCTTGCAGTTTCTTCAGTTCTTCGATGTATTCCGGCGGAAAGACATCCGCGCGGGTGCTCATCAGTTGTCCCAGTTTGATGAAACTGGGTCCGAGTTCTTCGAGGACCCGGCGCAGGCGCTGCGGTGACGGGTAGACGGATTTGGAGACGGTCTTGGCCTTGGGTGCCGTGACAGTGATCTTGTTTCGAAAAACGGTACGGTCCAGTAGATCGCCGAACCCGTGTTTCGCCAGAATTCTTGCGATCACCGCAAAGCGCTTGATGCCCTGAATACGGTGGGTGCTTCTGGATAGGCTCATACCGACTCGGCCGTGTCCGGTTCGTCCCCGGCTGCTTTTACGCGCACCCATTTTCTGGCGATTTCACTGAGCCTGTCTGCCTCGCTGATGTAGCTTTCGACGTAACCGCACCGGATGCATACGTAGTTGTCGCGGGCGGCTACTGAAGCCAGGCTAACGGGAATGGAATTGCTGGCGAAAGGGCCTTTTTTGAGCCGGATCTCGGCCCCGGAATAAACCTCGCCGGATGCGCATTTGGGACAGATGCCGGATTTCAAGATGATATCCTTTCTCATTTAGGAGTAAGGGCATGAAACGTCTGAATTGAGACTTTTTACGAGTTCATCAATCTTCAGCCGCAGACCTTTGCCGCGCTTTTTTACGTGCTGCTGTCACGTGGGTGGGCTGGCGTCCGCGTGAGCACTATGACGAAATTTTGTCGTGGTGTCAATATATCCGGTACCTTAGCAGAAATCCTCTTCACAGAGTCGCCGCCAGCCGGCAACCCTGCTCTATTGCGCGCTTGGCATCCAACTCCACCGCCCGTTCGGCGCCGCCGATCAAGTGAACCGACACACCGTTGTTCTCGATTTCCCGGTAGAGCGCATCCACAGGGACCTGCCCGGCACATATGACCACCGTATCGACCGGCAGTGTCTGCTGCTCTCCCTGACGACTGATGGTCAGACCGTGTCGGTCGATCTTCTCGTAAGTTAATCCGTTGAGCATGGTCACGCCGCGCTGTTTCAAGATCTTCCGATGGATCCAGCCGGTGGTTTTTCCGAGGTTCTTTCCCATTTTCGAGCCTTTGCGCTGCAACAGATACACCCGACGTTTCGGGGGGCGCAGTCGGGGACCCTGCGGCGACAACCCGCCGGGAACCGGGTAGTTCTTGTCGATGCCCCATTCCGATAGAAAGTCATCGCGTTCGATCGCACTGGAGGTGCCGCTGTGGGTGAGAAACTCGGCAACATCGAAACCGATGCCGCCGGCACCGACGACGGCCACTCGCGCTCCCACCGGTTTTCCCTTTCCGAGCACATCGATATAGGTGAGCACCATGGGGTGATCGATTCCCGGAATCTCTACTTGGCGTGGTGCCACGCCGGTGGACACCACGATGTCGTCGTAACCGGTTTCCAGCAGTTCCTGCGCCGATATCGTGGTGCCGAGGCGAACCGTCACCCGGTTGAGTTCCAATTGCCGTTTGAAATACCGCAGGGTCTCATGGAATTCTTCCTTACCGGGGATGCGGACGGCCAGGTTCAATTGTCCGCCGAGTTGCCCGGTCTTTTCGAAAAGGGTGACCCGGTGTCCGCGCCCGCCGGCCACGGCGGCAAACGACAAGCCGGCCGGGCCGCCGCCCACCACCGCGATACGCTTTCTGCGGCGGGTTGGTCGATAGACGATCTTGGTTTCGTGGCAGGCCCGGGGGTTCACCAGACAGGAGGTCATCTTGCCAAGGAAGATATGATCCAGGCAGGCCTGATTGCAGGCGATGCAGGTATTGATTTCATCCGCTCGTCCCGCAGCGGCCTTGTTGACAAATTCGGGATCCGCCAGAAACGGCCGCGCCATTGAAACCATGTCGGCGTCGCCGCGGGCCAGCGCCGCTTCCACCAGCTCAGGCGTGTTGATCCGGTTGCTGGTGATCAGGGGGACCGCAACCTCCCCTTTCAACTTGGCCGTCACCCAGGTGAAGGCGGCTCTGGGCACCATGGTGGCAATGGTCGGTATGCGGGCTTCGTGCCAGCCGATACCGGTGTTGATCACGTTGGCGCCGGCGACCTCGATCGCGCGGGCCAGCGCCACTACCTCGCCCCATGAACTCCCCCCTGGCATCAGGTCCAGCATCGACAGACGATATATGATCATAAAGTTCGATCTTACGACGGTACGAACTTGCCGGACGATTTCGATTGCGAAACGGATGCGGTTTTCGAAAGAGCCTCCCCATCGGTCCGTGCGCTTGTTGGTGGCCGGTGCAATGAATTGGTTGATCAGGTAGCCTTCCGATCCCATGATCTCGACCCCGTCGTAGCCGGCTTTTTCAGCCAGTTCGGCGCAGGCGACGAAATCCTGGATTTGGTGCTCGACTTCGTCCTCCGAGAGGGCGTGGGGCTTGAAGAGGTTGACCGGGGCCTGAATAGCGGAAGGGGCGACCAGCTTCGGGTGGAAGGCATAGCGGCCGGTGTGCAGGATCTGCATGGCTATTTTAGCGCCTGCCTCATGGACCGCCTGGGTGACGATCCGGTGATCGTGCATCTCTTCTTCGGTGGTGAGTTTGGCGGCGTTTTGCGCCACACAACCGGCTTCATTGGGGGCGATGCCTCCGGTGACGATCAAGCCCACCCCACCGGACGACCGTTCGGCATAAAACGCTGCCAGTCGTTGAAAGCCGTCGGGCGCTTCCTCGAGACCGGTATGCATCGATCCCATGACGACCCGATTTTTAAGGGTGACAAACCCAAGGTCAAGAGGAGCCA
>JARFQH010000013.1 GCA_029287875.1 Desulfobacteraceae bacterium
GTTATACGCCAGCAGTTTGCCCGGATGTTCGGCATGGATTCCCTCGGCAAATTTGCGGGCCTGTTGGAGGTCGGGAGTCGAGGTCTCGCACCAGACCATGTCCGCGTACGGGGCGTAAGCCTGTCCGCGTGCAATGGCGGCTTCCACACCGTTTTTGACGTAGAAAAACCCCTCGGCGGAGCGTGGCTGATCGAGGAGGAACGACCTGTCCCGCTCGTCGATATCACTGGTTACCAGCCGGGCGGCATCGGCATCGGTGCGGGCAACCAGCACCGTCGGCACACCGCAGATATCCGCCGCCAGCCGCGCGGCGATCAATTTGGCGATGAATTCCTGGGTCGGGACCAGAACCTTGCCGCCGAGGTGGCCGCATTTTTTGGCCGAAGCCAGCTGATCTTCGAAATGGACCCCGGCTGCGCCGGCCGCGATCATCATTTTCATCAGTTCGAAGGCATTCAGGGGTCCGCCGAATCCGGCCTCCGCATCGGCCACGATCGGCGCATACCAGTAAGGTCCTTTTTTGCGGCAGTCGAGTACCTGTATCTGATCGGCCCGACGCAGCGCGTTGTTGATCCGCTGGACCACAGCCGGCACGCTGTTGGAGGGATAGAGGCTCTGATCGGGATACATTTCTCCGGCCAGATTGGCATCGGCCGCCACCTGCCAGCCGCTCAGATAGATCGCCTTTAAACCGGCCTCTACCTGCTGGACAGCCTGATTTCCGGTCAGCGCTCCGAGGGCGGGGACATACTCTTCGGTGTTCAGAAGGTACCAGAGTGTTTTGGCACCGACTTCGGCAAACGTGTGGCTGTCGTGCAGTGTTCCGCGCAGCCTCAGCACCTCTTCCGGTTTGTACGGTCGGATGATTCCCTTCCAGCGGGGGTCTTTCTCCCAACTCTCTGCAAGATCGCTCACCTCGTCGGGAAATATTTCGTGGCAGGAAAGCCGATCACATATTTCGGCTGCGGTTTCTTCGACTGTTTTCATTTTTCCTCCTCAGACGCGGTTAAAATATCCATTTGTAAAAAAAACCATGGGCTATGGATGATCTTTTATGGGCTGAAAGCCGTCCCTCTCGCAGCGGCTACTCCCCTTCAACTATAGGCTTTAAGATAAAGATTTTGGACTGCGTTATCGGTCGTCGGCGTATTACAATACAACCTTCTCCCTCTGGCCTTGCCCAAAACTTTATCTTAAAGCCTAAATAACCCATTGCGATGACCCGTGCATTAAACCGCTCAATCGATATAGTCGTAGGCCCTCAGGGTCAGAAATTCTTCCAGCTCGTCGTTGGCGATGATCTCATCGAAGAGTCGGGCCGCCAAATCGTATCGGACCGTTTCGAACAGTTTGTCGCCGACTTCGGCCCTGATGTTCGCCATTTCTTCCTTTATGACCCTGCGGACCATTTCCAGATCGACCTTGCGTCCGTCGCTCAGAACTCCACGCGGGTGATGGGCCCACTGCCAGACCTGGGTGCGGGAAATTTCGGCCGTGGCGGCGTCCTCCATCAAATTGTAGAGTGGGACACACCCCAACCCACTGAGCCAATTGGCCATGTACTGGATGCCGACGCTCACGTTGGTGCGCAGACCCTCTTCGGTAATCGTTCCAGAGGGCAGCCGCAAAAGGTCGGCTGCAGTGACGTTCACGTCCTCGCGCAGTTTATCGATCTGATTCGGCGCCGGCATGGCCTTGTCGAACTCTTCGCGGGCAATCTGCACCAGGCCGGGATGGGCCACCCAGGTGCCGTCGTGGCCGTCGGTGGCCTCGCGGGTTTTGTCCTCGCGGACTCTTTGCAAGGCGGCCTGGTTTTGAGCCGGGTCATTTTTGATTGGAATCTGGGCGGCCATGCCGCCCATTGCATGAGCCCCACGGCGGTGGCAGGTCTTTATCGCCAGCAGCGAATAGGCGTGCATGCAGTGCCGCGTCATGGTGATCTGAGCCCGATCCGGAAAGATATATTCCGGGACATTCCGGAAGCGCTTGATAAAGCTGAAGATGTAATCCCAGCGGCCGCAGTTCAGACCGGCGGCGTGTTCCCGCAGTTCATACAGGATTTCGTCCATTTCGAAGGCCGCCAGGATGGTTTCGATCAGGACCGTGGCCTTGATGGTTCCTCTGGGGATATCGAGTTGTTGCTGGGCGTGGATGAAGACATCGTTCCACAGCCGCGCTTCCAGGTGACTCTCCATTTTGGGCAGGTAGAAATAGGGACCGCTGCCCTTCGACAATTGCGCGCGGGCGTTATGGAAGAAGAAGAGGCCGAAATCGAAGAGACTGCCGGAAACCGGCCGGCCGTCGACGAGGACGTGTTTTTCCACCAGATGCCAGCCCCGGGGACGCACGATGAGGGTGGCGATGCGATCGGCCAGGCGGTAGGATTTTCCTTCCGGACTCCGGAACTCGATGGAGCCGGCGACCGCGTCCCTGAGGTTGATCTGCCCCTGGATGGTGCCGTCCCAGGTTGGGGCGTGGGAATCCTCGAAATCGGCCATATAAGTCGAGGCCCCGGAGTTGAGGGCGTTGATGACCATTTTGCGGTCGACAGGGCCGGTGATTTCGGTCCGGCGATTTTTCAGATCGTCGGGGACCGGTTCGATTTTCCAGTCACCTTCGCGAATGGGCCGTGTTTCCGGCAAAAAGTCTGGACGTTTTCCGGCATTGATATCGGCCTGGACCTGTTGGCGACGGTCGAGCAGTTCTTTACGCCGGGTGTCGAACTTGCGGGCCAGGCCTCCGACAAAGGCCAGAGCCTCCGGAGTGAGAATTTGGGAAAACTCGGCAGACACGGGCCCCGTGACCTCGATTCCGGCGACGGCGTTTTGTGTGTTCATCTGAACCTCCCATTATTAAAATTTGACTTATCCTTAGGTATTTTTTCACCAATGTAAAGACAAACTTGAGTGCATGCCGTTCGTCAATTCGGCAATGCCCTGGCGCGGCAGATTGTGCGGTTGCCGATTGGTGGAATATACTCAACTCTAAGAAAACCATTTTGACGGGCGCCTTGACGCCGATCCGGTCGGAGAACACCCTCCGCTATCGCTTCCCTTTGGAGCAATTACGGCAGGCGATGTTGCGGCAGGTATGGCAGGACACGGATGATTTCTCCACCACGGATGGCCGCTTGGGCCTTTTGCCAGAATTCTACGCCGAAGAGATCGGAATGGTGTTCCGTAAAAACCTGCTGTAAATGAGGAGCCAGGCCCAGAAAGCGCGGGAACTCTTCGGGGAAGACGTCGTTTTCATCGACAAAAAACCACGGGTCGCTCTCCAGCTCATCTTCAGTGGTGCGCGGTGGGGGCATTTTTCTGAAATGACAGTCGATCAACGGACACAGTTCATCGTAGTCGTAGAAAACCACCCGCCGGTGGCGCGTCACCCCGAAATTCTTGAGCAGCATGTCACCCGGGAAAATGTTGCTGACGGCCAGATCTTTAATGGCATTGCCGTAGTCGATGACCGCAGAGGTCGCTGCCGAGGGCTCGGCTTCTGGCAGGTAAATGTCCAAAGGAGTGACCCGGCGTTCCACGTAGGCATGCCGGAGAATGACCTCGTCCTGAACGACCTCAACCGTTTCGGCAGCTTCCCGCAGCAGTTCATCGAGCAGTTCGTCAGAAAACCAGCAACGGTCGAACTTCAGGTATTCGAAAGCATGGGCTTCAACCAGTCGACCGGCGCGATCGTGTTTGAACACGAGATCGTATTTTTCCACCACAGCGCGCCGCGTGGTGCTTTTCGGATTGCGGAATCGGTCCCGGATCAATTTGATCACCAGATCATCCTGCGCCATATTGAAGACGATCATGACCATGCCGCGCTGGCCCGGAGAAAATTCGAACTGTTCATTGGTGCACTCAAGGGTGTAACTGACAATGTCGCGGTAAAGTTCGGTTTTGCCGTGCTTGTTGTAGCCGATCGCGGTGTAGAGCTCGGCTGTGCGCTTTTGCGGGATGATGCTTTTGAGAAAATGCACTAAATGGTAAGGCCGTTCGGTGCAGACGAGAAAATAGGAGCGCGTGAAGGAGAACAGAATGCTGAGACTGTCTTCGTCCAGAAGCACCGCATCGACAACGATGCCCGCCGGCGGGTGGTGCAGTGCGATCGCCAGCGGCAGGGTGTCGGATGCCGTGACGATGCGGCCGACAAGATAGGCTTCTTTGTTGCGGAAGAAGATGCTGCCGACCATGTCGATGCGTTCGACAAGGACATCCGTGCCCCGGGCCGCGAGCAGAGATCGCATGCGGCGTGCGACCGCAGCCGCTTGACCAGCGGGATCCTTGAGCTTCGATCCGAAACCGCTGTCTTCCAAGATGGCGCGTATCGACTCGACAGGGTCAGCGTCCGGTGAATAACGTCGGCCCAACTCGGGGATCGACGGCGCAGGCGGAGTGTCGAAATCGGAATCGACAAATTCGATCCGTGGGTCGACACCGACCGTGGAAAATATGCGTCGGGTAATGGAGTTGAAGAAGGTTTCCGCCAGTTCGCGATCATCCTGATGAAAGATACGCCCTGAGTAGACCGCTTTCATGCCGGCCCAAGTCAGTTTGTCTTTGACGCGGTCTCCGAGCAGCCGCCGGATGATGTCCTCAATCGCGTCCGCCGTCTGACGGTAAAGATCCAACCGTTTTGTCGCATCGTCTTGGAGTCCATGCCAATCCCGGTTGAGGAACCGCTCCGCGGCGCGCCGGGTGATGTCCTTGAATGAGGAATGAAACGCGTTGAACCTTTCGAGGATCGCCTGTGCCCCTAAGTTGGCCAGACGACTGTCGGAGAGAACTTGATTCATGCCGTTTCCCGTCAGCAAACGCCGTGTTTACCGCCACACCCGCAATCACATCCACACTCGGCCGCCGCGGCCATTGCACTGATGATTTCGCGACCCTCGGCCGGTATGATTTTATCGACGCGCACCCTCAGATGGACTTCGGCCGTGTCATCCGGTTTGGTCGCGAAAGGCGGCTGAAGGTGCCCGAACGTCCGGGCCAGTTCACCGGGCCTAATGCTGACCAAGACCACGTCTCCCGTCGATTTATCGGCCAGGGCGTATTCAAAAGGACTCAGGCCGGTGGTTCCCAGGCCGTAGACGAATGTCATGGATTGCGGCCGGGCAGTGATGTCCATCTTGTTCGCAGAAGTTCCCGCCTCGATCGTGAGGGTAATTTTTTTCAGGTTGCCGACCGTCGGTAATGCCGCTGTTTTTTGCATGTGCATACCTCCTGGATGCGTTGAAATCGTGCCGAAATACGAATAAAAATAGGGCGGATACCCTTGTTTGGCAACCGTAAAGTTTTTCTTCGTGGAGCCGGTGGCCCGGATTGCGGCGTCCACCGAACGGTTGGTGCGGTTACGAGCGGCAGGACCTTCGCTGAAGATCAGCAAACACTTCAAGTGCTCGTTTGCGGGTGACGGCCGGGGAGGCGCTGTTGTCGATGACAACCGTAGCGCGCATCTTTTTCTCTTCGATCGGCATTTGTGAACGGATGCGGGACAGGCCTTCTGCCGCTGTGAGCCGATCTCTGTGCATCAGACGCTTGAGCTGAACGGCCTCTGGAGTATACACCACAATTACTTCATCCAGGTCGCGGTCCATGCCCGCTTCGATCAGCAGCGGCACATCCAGAATCACGACGGCCTGCGGTTGGATTCTTTCGATTTCTTTGAGCTGCTGCCCGGTTTCCGCAATAACGTGCGGGTGGACGATTCGATCGAGATGCACCTTCTGACGCGGGTCGTTGAAAATGATCGCACCAAGCTTTTTGCGGTCGATGTCGCCGTCCGGCAACAGGACGTTCCTGCCGAAATGGGCCACGATCCGACACCAGGCGGGCCGGCCCTTCGCGACCACATCCCGGGCTATTTGGTCCGCATCGATGATCACGGCCCCGGCTTCGGCGAAAACGGCGGCAACCGTCGATTTCCCGGTCCCGATTCCGCCTGTCAGCCCCGCAACAATCATCGGCCCTCCGAAGTGTGTCGCTCGAAAACCCTTTTGTATCCGCAAGGCCAATATTAACGATTCGGACAAAAAAGGACAACCCCTAATTGATCCGTCCGATTATCCTTGACAGTGGGCGGGCATGTTTTTAGATAATCCGAGCTAAGACATAACGCTCACCGGTCGAAGGAGGATCAACGATGTCGGAATTTATCTATCAGGAGATGTTTCCACTAGCTGAAGACACCACCGAGTACCGGCGGTTGACAACCGATCACGTCGCCGCCGCGATTTTCGACGGCAAGGAAATGCTGAAAATAATACCGGCCGGGTTGACGTTGCTGGCCGAACAGGCCTTTGCCGATGTGGCCCACCGACTGCGACCATCTCACATGAGGCTGCTGGCAAAGATTCTGAATGACCCCGAAGCGTCGGACAACGACTGCTACGTGGCTTTGGAAATGATTAAAAATGCCGTGATATCCGCCGACGGCATCTTTCCCATGTGTCAGGATACCGGTACCGCGGTCATTATCGGAAAAAAAGGGCAACAGGTCTGGACCGGCGGCGATGATGAGCGGGCCCTTTCGGAGGGGGTTTTCAACGCGTATACCCGCAATAACCTGCGCTACTCCCAGAATGCGCCACTCAGCATGTACGAAGAGAAAAACACCGGCTGCAACCTGCCGGCCCAGATCGACCTGTACGCCGTTGCGGGAAAGGCTTACAAATTCCTGTTCATTGCCAAAGGCGGCGGTTCGGCCAACAAGACCTATCTCTACCAGGAGACCAAGGCGACGCTGACCCCGGAGAAACTGGTCGATTTTCTGCATACCAAGATGAAGTCGCTCGGCACGGCCGCCTGTCCGCCTTATCACTTGGCTTTCGTGGTCGGAGGAACCTCGGCCGAGGCCAATTTGAAGACCGTCAAGCTGGCCTCAGCCGGTTACCTGGACGGTCTGCCAACAGCCGGCAGCCCCACCGGAAATGCTTTTCGTGACGTGGCGCTCGAGGCGCAGCTGCTGCAATTGTCGCGTGAGCTGGGCATCGGGGCCCAGTTCGGCGGCAAATACTTCTGCCATGACGTGCGCGTCGTTCGCCTGCCGCGGCACGGTGCCTCCTGTCCCATCGGCCTGGGGGTCAGCTGCAGCGCCGACCGCAACGTCAAAGCCAAGATAACCGATGAGGGTATATATCTCGAGCGGTTGGAGACAGACCCGGCGCAATACCTTCCGGAACCCGCCGCAGCTGTCGCCGATGCGGTGCGGATCGATCTGGACCGCCCCATGGACGAGATCCGGGCCGATTTGAGCCGCTATCCCGTGGCGACGCGGCTGCTTCTGACCGGCAGGATTGTGGTCGCCCGGGATATCGCGCATGCGCGGCTGAACGAACGGCTTCAAAAAGGGGAGGGGCTGCCGCAGTACGTGAAGGAGCGCATCATTTACTATGCCGGCCCGGCCAAGACGCCGCCGGGTTACGCTTCGGGTTCCTTCGGACCGACCACCGCCGGTCGCATGGATTCTTACGTGCCGGTGTTCCAGGAACAGGGGGCTTCCTTGGTGATGCTTGCCAAGGGCAATCGGTCCAAATCCGTGACGGAGGCCTGCAAGAAGTACGGTGGCTTCTACCTGGGCTCGATCGGGGGCCCTGCGGCCCGGTTGGGCAAAGAGTGTATCACCGCCGTTGAAGTCCTCGCTTATCCCGAGCTGGGTATGGAGGCCATTTACCAGATAACGGTCAAGGATTTCCCGGCCTTTATCATCGTGGACGACAAGGGGAACGATTTTTTCGAAAACCTACTGTAATGAATTAAAATTATTTAATGACTTGTTTTCATAAACTATCACTTTACAAACCGTGAGCCATTGACCTAAACATGAAACTTTGACTAAAATCCTCCTATTGGCAGGCTCGGGCGCCATCATCGACCTGTAAGTTTTTCCATTATAAAATATACCCATCACAAAGGAGTACCTCTATGGCAAAGCAAATGAAGACGATCGACGGCAACACCGCCGCGGCGCATGTGGCGTATGCCATGAGCGATGTGGCAACGATCTATCCGATAACCCCCTCCTCGCCGATCGGTGAGATCGCCGATGAGTGGGCTGCCGCCGGCCGTAAGAACATTTTCGATCAGAGCATGACGGTGCGGCAGATGCAATCTGAAGCCGGGGCCGCGGCGGCCGTTCACGGCAGCCTGGCTGCCGGTGCACTGACCAGGACCTTCACGGCTTCGCAGGGACTGCTGCTGATGATTCCCAACATGTACAAGATGTCCGGCGAGCTGCTGCCGGGTGTCATGCACGTGACCGCGCGGGCCATTGCCGCCCACGCCCTGTCCATTTTCGGTGATCACCAGGACGTCATGGCGGTTCGCCAGACCGGCTTTGCCCTGCTGGCTTCGGCATCGGTGCAGGAGGTCATGGATCTCGGATTGGTGGCCCACCTGGCGGCCATCGAGGCCAGCGTTCCTTTTCTACACTTCTTTGACGGATTCCGCACCTCTCACGAAATCCAGAAGATCGAACTGATCGATTACGAGGACATGGCCCGCCTGGTCGACCGAGAGGCGGTGGCGCGGTTTCGGGCGCGAGGCACCAATCCGGAAAGACCGGAGCTGAGAGGCACCGCCCAGAATCCGGACATCTATTTCCAGGGCAGAGAAGCCGCCAATTCCTACTATCTCAAGCTTGCCGGCATCGTCGCGGACTACATGAAGAAAGTCGGTGAACTGACCGGCCGACATTACAAACTCTTCGACTACATCGGCGATCCCGCCGCCGAGCAGGTCGTCGTGTCTATG
>JARFQH010000295.1 GCA_029287875.1 Desulfobacteraceae bacterium
GCATAGAATAGCCCTATTAAAAAATCCCGCCAATTGAGATGTTGGCGGGATTATTTTATTTGAGGATACAAATCAATGGGTCAAGACGACTGCAGGGCCGACCAGCGATCGTTTGCCATGCTGCTGACCATCTGCTGTCTGGTCACATTCGGCTGCTATTTCGCTGTGTCCATGCGGCTGCCAGTGGTTCCCCTTTACGCAAGCGGTCTCGGTGTCAGCACATCTCTGATCGGTGTCATCAATGCCGCCTTTTATCTCATGGCCGGCCTGTTGGCGATACCCTCGGGTATGCTCTCCGATCTCTTCGGCCGAAAACGATTGGCTGTAAGCGGCGCCCTGATTCTCTTGGCCGGTATGCTGCTTCTCGTATTCGCCCGATCTTTTTTTCATCTGGCCGTCATCTACCTGCTTCTGGGAGTCGGTATCGCGGCTTTTGGTCCCACGATGATGTCATGGGTGTCTGAGATATCGCCAGCGACCCACTTAGGCCGGGCTTATGGTTGGTACACCACAGCCCTTTTTTGCGGGCTGGGAATGGGGCCGGCAGCCGGCGGTACCCTGGGGGATGCGTTCGGGTACCAAACGGTGTTTCTGGCCGGTGCCGCTCTGTCTGCCTTCAATATCTATGCTGTTCAACGGTTTTTGCCAGCTCCGGGACGAGACGCCGTCACCGTAAAAACGGATGAAACGTGGCGCTCGAATGCCGTAGGGATGCTCACGAACCGACCGCTGATTGGATGTTGGCTGGTGACCTTCGGGGCGAACATCATTGGCGGCGTCTTTTTCAGCTATCTGCCGCTTCTGGCCCATGACAGAGGTCTCGACGCCGGTCAAATCGGCATGGTCTTTCTTCTGCAATCCGTATCCAATGCCATTTCCCGTATTCCCTTCGGTGCGCTCAGCGATCGTTTGGGACGGAGAAAGCACCAGGCCTTGGTCGGCGTTCTGCTGGCGTCCCTCTCGATTGCCGGCTTCGTCTTTGCCAGGACGTTTTTCCATTTCCTACTCGCCGCATTGTGTTTGGGTATGAGTCTGGCCATCGCCTTCACCTCCATCGGCGCTCTCATCGCTGAAACCACAGAGCACCGGTTTCGGGGCTTGGCCATGGGCGGCTACAACAGCTTTATTTATTTTGGCCTGATGGCCGGTTCCATTGGATTGGGACCCGTGATCGAGTCTGTTGGTTTTGCTTATGGGTTTATGCTGGCCGGTGCGATCAACCTTTTCTTCGTGGCCTTTTTTGTATGGAGTATGTCGGGCACCTTTCAAAATGAACCGAGGAACAGCAATTAGGGCATCGGCCTTCCAAAAAGATTGACTGGGGGCCAAGGGTTCCAGCAAAAAATAATCCCACAACAAAAAAGAATCAAATAATAGACACCCCGTCATTTTTCTGTCGTTACTTCTGGTTTAAATGCCTGGCATAAGACATAACATACTTTAAATACACAGTATTTAATCGATATTCCATTTCCGGCACAATCTTTGCGTAGATCAATCCCAACCAATTAGTCCAGCGACCGATCAGAAAAATCGTGCCGCGTGCGGCGATTCTTGGAGGAACGCTTTTTTTGATTTTTTAGTCATATTTTTAGTTATTTATTATTAAGTGCGCCCGTTTCCGGGTTCGGGTCTATACCGAGTGCCTCAAATTTAACAGATTGGCAAATGTGCAGAAAGGAGACATTTTCATGACAGATCGTAAGAACAAAGACCAGGCCAACACCACCGCCAGCGACACTGCAGCGGAAGACAGCAGCGGTACAAACGCTTCGAAAAAAGCCGCCGATACCAACACGAATGCGATCGGTGTTGACATCGGCACGTCAAAGATTGTGACCGCCGTTAAGAAGAATGATCACATTGAATATGCGTCGCATCGTAATGCATTTATTTCAGTGGAGTATTCCAGCTTCACAAAAAGAATTCTCAATCAAAACCAGATCAAACATCACCAGATCGGGAATTCTCTTATTGTCTATGGCGACGGCGCAGAGACTTTCGCAGATATGTTGAACTCCGAAACCAGACGACCGATGCGCAAAGGTCTGCTGAATCCGAACGAAAGCCACTCAGTGGAGATTATCAAGAAAGCCCTTGACGACCTGATCGGTTCAACCGATGTGCAGACCGGCAAACTGATCTTTTCGGTTCCCGACGCGCCGAAAGATACGCCTACCGATATTATTTACCATGAGTCATTGCTCAACCGCCATCTGTCGGGCAAAGGGTTTGCGACCCGCAGCATCAACGAGGGGTTGGCCGTTGTTTTTTCCGAACTGGAAGACGAGAATTTTACCGGGCTGGGTATAAGCGCCGGCGGCGGCATGTGCAACGTATGCCTGGCGTATTTGTCGATACCGCTGGTAACCTTCAGCATAACAAAGGGTGGTGATTATCTCGACGATGCAGTGGCGTCAGTCACCGGTATGGTGAATACCCGCGTGAGGAGTTTCAAAGAGAACGGATTCGATCTTAAACGCTCACCCAGCAACAGTGTGGAAGACGCGCTTCAGGTTTACTACGATGATCTCATTGTCACTCTGGTTAAGGCCCTCAAACAAAGCGTTATGACGACTTCGACCACCAACAAAGTCGATCGGCCGATTCCGGTTGTATTGAGCGGCGGCACGGCGAAGGTGAGCGGGTTCAAAGATCGATTCGAGCAGGTCCTCAAAGCGGAAAATATTCCACTCGATTTCAGCAAGATTCGAGTAGCAAAAGATCCGCTGACCGCTACGGCGAAGGGCGCCCTGATGGCCGCCATGCATGAAAATTGATGACGACGCCCGCCGGGATGACGATCCCTTGAGCGGCTCCATACCGTTTTTTACCAGCGTACCGCGGCTGCGCTTCCCGGCCCGCTCCTCGGCAAGTACCCGCGAGTGGGCCGGAAACGCTGAGAGAAAGTAGATTGCCGTGATTCTGTATTGACGCATGGACCTAGCATACCCCAGAAAGCTTCCCCCGAAGAACTTTCGGCGGATCATCGAAGAGCTATCCGTCGTCATTACGGATCCGGCCATAAAGCTCAAGTTCATCGAGCACGCGATTGACGCATACGAGCACCTCCCCTTAACCTATAGATCATATCCCCCGCTGGCGGAGATTGCTTTTCGCAAGCGCCTTCTCGACAAGGCGGAGAGAATCTGGCCCGGCAGTCATAAAAGCGTTCGGCATCTGGCCAAAATCGGAATCATCTCTGCCCCCCGGCCCGGCCTGTGGAGACTATACCGACTTCGCCATGTCTTTGTCAGCGTTGTATTTCTGGTTTTTGTTTGCGGCTTGGGCACTGCCGTGGCTTCGTTTTTTGGGACGGTCAATGTTCTTCTCAGCTTGAAAGAAACACAAACCTCGGGTTGGAAAAGAGGTGTCGTCCGCAAGCCGATCATTTATCCGAAACCGCTTATGACGGCCTTGGCGCCGCGGCGGACGGCAGTCGTCGAAGCGAGGCTGCCACAGCGCGAACCGGCGCCCGCCGCCGTTGCCGAGACAAAAGTCGCCGCATACCTGGCCCAACCCATTTGGCTCGTTGAGAAGACAAGCGGTTCCGAGCTCTACAGCAACCGCCTTCAGATTTTCACCCGGTACGCGGTTGCCAACATTCCCCGGAGCTACCGGAGGTTCTTCCGCCATCTCAAACGACCGCCTGAAAACGCTCTAAATTCGGACCGGATTGCCGGAATTCTCTTTCACACGTCCGAAAGCGATCTTGTTCCCTTTAAGCCCGAGATGAACATCTCGATCAAGCAAAAAAGCAAACGGTTGATCAAATATCTTCGACGTCGGAAATCGTACAATTACATCATCGACCGCTTCGGTCGGGTCTATCGCCTCGTCCAGGAGAACCATGCTGCCTTTCATGCCGGGAATTCGATCTGGGCTGACGATGAGGAATTTTATCTTAATCTCAATCATGCCTTTGTCGGGATTTGCTTCGAAGGCCGAGATTTCGAAGAGATCGAAAGCCAGTACTATGTCGATTCCTGGAACCCACAGGCGAACGCACCTCGAATGCGACCGACGGTAATATCGTCGCTGACCGAGGCTCAGCTGCGATCAGGAAAAGAACTGACCGACTGGCTGCGAGTGAAGTACAAAATTTCCCAGCACAATTGCGTTCCCCACGCACTCGTATCCGTAAACCCGGCGAAGAAACTCATTGGCTATCACCTCGATCTTAGCAGAGGATTTCCATTTGCCAAGTTTTCCTTGAGCAACAAGTACAATGAACCGCTACCGTCAATTGTCGATTTCGGCTTTTTCTACGATGAGTATTTCGAGAAGATCTTCGGTGGTGAAATCTGGCCCGGTATTCGTGCCTCCGAGGAGATTTTGCAAAGGCGCTGCAAAAGGGCCAACATCGGCTTAAACCAATATCGGATATACCTAAACACCAAATACGACGAGTACATCGAAGAACGAACTGCGGTGAATCAAAAAAATCTTCCATTAAAACCGCCAGGAAGTAAATCCATCGATTCATAAATTCGATGACGAAGTTAAGGGCCCCGGCAAAAAATAATTCCACCTCTTGCTTGTCTTATGGCCCGTCTACTGCGTTACATCCACCCACACATATCCCGATATGCACAGGTGGATGTGCCTTGTAGACAACCCATAATCCGGCGCAATCGTGTGGAATTATTCATTACCGCGACCCTAATTTGATGAAATTTTCGAATGTGGTTAGATCGTTAACGTTGAACACGGTTGCAGGATAGTCTTTAGGAAGGTTTTTGCGCAGCAGGCCGGTCAGCACCTTGCCTGGACCGATCTCAACGAATATCTCGATTTCTTCCTCTACCAATTTCTTCATGGAGTCGCACCATTTCACCGGGCTGCAGAGCTGACGGGACATAACCGCTCTGATCTCATCCGGATCGGATTCGGTATCGGCCGTAACATTGAAAACCACGGCGGACTGAGGGGAATTAAAGGCTATTGTTTGGAGAAAAGCCTTGAAATCTTCTTCAGCACCGCGGATGAGCTCGCTGTGCCAGGCGCCGCTGACCTTCAGCGGGATTGCCTTAGCGCCTTTTTCAGCCGCATAAGCGGAAACGGCCGCCACTGCCGCCGGTTCGCCGGTGATGACGATCTGCTGCCCGGTGTTGTGGTTGGCGATCGATACCACACCGCGCTCACGGCCTCTTTCGACAATCTCTTCAACAGCATCAATGGTGAGGCCGAGCAAGGCGCTCATTGCGCCCTTGTGTTTTACCGCCTCACGGTGCATCAGTTCGCCACGCCTGTGAACCAGCCGGATGGCGTCCTCGGCCGACACCACGCCGGCGGCATGCAGGGCGCTGTATTCACCGAGACTGTGACCGGCCGACACCACCGGCTGGCCTTTCTCACGGTGCACGGCCGCCAGGAAGGCCAGGTTCACAACTGTGACCGACGGTTGCAAGTTGACCGTGCGCGTGAGCTCCTCCATAGGACCTTTGAAACAGAGCCGTCTCAAGTTGATCCGGCTGATTTCCTCCGCCATATCGAAAAGCTCCCGCACGAAGTCGAACTCCTGATAAAAGTCCTGCCCCATGCCCACAACCTGAGAGCCCTGTCCCGGAAACAAATATGCCATTTTGCTCAAATCACCATCCTCCGATAATATTTCATTTTAGCCCCCAAACGTAAAAAAAAGCAGCCGCTGTTCTCCACCGCTCATCCGGGCTCCGGCGCATCATTTTCATGCCCCGTGGCGGACCAAACCAGGGCCATGAGTGTTTGCTCCAAATAAAGCGGCGCAGCCGCGTTTCATGACATCGCGCAGCGTTGTCATTCGTCTAATTTAAACAGCTTGCGCGTAATGTCGAGATACGCCGAGCGGCCGCCCTGACAGCCGTTGCGTTTGAGCACATCGGTTGGATCATGTAGAATTTTGTTGATCAAGGCCTGGGTCATCCTTTCGACTGCCTGACGTCCTTCATCGGACATGCCGTCGGCCTGCAGGGTTTTTTTGACTTCCACCGCGGCGATGCCTTCCAGTTTTTTACGCAATGCCTTGATGGTTGGTACGACATCCAGGCTGTCGTACCACCTCCGGAAGTTTACCACGGCTTCTTCCACAATACGCTCGCCCTTTATGGCCTCGTGCTGGCGATCTTCGATGTTTTCATCGATGACCCCTTTCAGGTCGTCGATATCATAGACATATGTATTGCTCAATCGGTTAATTTGCGGGTCGATGTCGCGAGGAACGGCAATGTCGATGAAAAAAAGTGGGCGGCTGCGACGTTTGCGCAGCACTGCCTTGAGTTGCTCACGCTTGACGACGAAATCCGGCGCTCCGGTGGAGCTGATGACGATGTCGACATCCGACAGGCTGGTGAGCAATTCCTCGAACTTGATCGGGCTCCCGCGGAAGCGTCGGCCCAGTTCCACGGCCCGCTCAAAGGTGCGGTTGGTCACCAAAATTTCACCCACGCGGTTACGGATCAGATGGGCAACCGCCAATTCGGCCATTTCACCGGCACCGATCAGCAGGACCTTTTTACCCTCCAGGTTGCCGAAGATTTTTCGGCCCAGTTCGATTGCGGCATAGCTGATCGATACTGCGTGGCCGCCAATCCCAGTCTCTGAACGGATCCGCTTGGCCACGAAAAAGGCGCGATGAAACAGGCGATTCAAAACGACACCCGCTGTTTGCTGTTGAGTCGCCATACGATAGGCTTGCTTGATCTGGCCCAGGATTTGGGGTTCGCCCACCACCATCGAGTCCAGGCTGGCCGCCACCCGGAAAATATGCCGAACGGCCTGGTCGCCGGTGTGGATGTAAAGGACGTTTTCGAGTTCAGATAAGGCGATCTGGTTGGAGTGGGCAATCAGCCGCTTGGCTGTATCCAAGGCTTCGGAAGTCTGCTCCGTGACCAGCAGGACCTCCACCCGGTTGCAGGTGGAGAAGAGCAATACCTCGCTGACCACCGGTTCGTTTTTCAGGAATACCAGCGCGGCGGTTGTTTGGTCCGGCGAAAAGGCGATGCATTCCCGGAGTTCAATCGGCGCGGTTTTGTGATTTAATCCGAGCAGTACGATTTCGGACATGATTCAGTTCGAGGGCAGAGGGGTTACGCCGCAGGCCACAATATCTTTGGGATGGTTCGCTTACGGCCGACACGACTATTTTCTCGTGCAACGAAATTTAACGCTTAAATGGATAACATAAGTACGAAATAAAAATTAAAAAGTCGTAAAGGGTTTGTGGTGCCCCGTGAGCAAAAAATTGACCCCTAAAAAAGTGAACAGGAGAATGGCAAAGCCGATGATCGCCATGATGGCCGCCCTACGCCCGCGCCAGCCGACGTTCAACCGTCCGTGGAGCAGGGCGGCGTAAAAGAGCCAGGTGATGCCCGACCAAACTTCCTTGGGATCCCAGCCCCAGAAC
>JARFQH010000350.1 GCA_029287875.1 Desulfobacteraceae bacterium
CTCGTAGGCCTGATGGATTTTTCTGAAGGCGGCGGCATCCCCGCCGCGGTCCGGATGGTGTTTCAATGCCTGCCGGCGATAGGCAGTTTTGATGACCCGAAAGAGCTCGGGGGAATTCAAGACGGACTTGCCGAGCTTCAAGCGGATCAGCGACACGTCTTTGACACTCGGGATTTTGATCTCGAGTGGTTTGACCGACTCGCTGTCGGCGGCATCGCGACGGGCCTTCTCGAGAACCCGGCGTGATGCCAGGTAGTGCCGGTTGGTCCGGCGTTTTTCGGCCCACCAGGCGTTTCCGAGCATATTGGCCATGCGGCAGAAATCCGTGGCCGGTTTCACTCTGGTCGAACGGGGATAAATGAAGCTGAAAATTTCTGCGGCACCGAAAGGCATCACATCCAGCAGGATCATTTCCGCCGTAAAATAGAAGGTCGCAAAACGGGTGGTGAGGGCTTTGAGCAGACCGGTTCGGATGTTCAGTGTGCGGCGCAGACGCTGTCGGCACTCGATCGAGCAGTAGCGGCGCAGACCCATTTTCAAGGTCGCGCCGCAGGACAGGCACCCGCCGAGTCTGGTTCTAAGCGGGACGATGCCGGTATGTGGACCGCTGTAATTCATGGCAAAATCGACGTTCACATCTCCTTGAAAGCCTTCCCCGGAAAAAAGCAATACGGGCAAGCCTCCGGGGGCTCTGCCGCGTAATGGACATGGCCGCAGATTTGGCAGCGCCAGACCTTTTGGCCACTTTGCTTCAGTGCTGCCAACTCCTCCGGATCCTTGTCCCGAATGATCGGCAGATCCTCAAGCGGTGGCATGACCGACCGGTAATGGTTCAGAACAAAACCCGATACGATGATCCGTTGAACCTCACTGGTGCCCTCGTATATTTTGAGCAGACGGATGTCTCGCAGCAGCTTTTCAATCGGGAAAAACCGGGTATAGCCGTAGCCGCCGAAAACCTGCAGAGCCTCCTCCACGACCTCCATGGCGGCCTCACTGGCGTAAAATTTGGCGATCGACGCCGATATTGTCGGGTCCTGCCCGCCGTCGGCCTCCAGGGCCGCTTTCCACGTGAGCAGGCGCGCGGTTTCTACCTTCTGGTACATTTCGGCGAGTTTGAACTGGATCGCCTGAAAATTCGATATTTCCATCCCGAAGGCCCGGCGCTTCTTGGCGTAGTCCAAGGCGTATTCCATGGCACTGCGGGCGGCTCCGACGGCAAAGGCACCGATGATCGAACGGGTTCGGCCGAAAGTTTTCATGGCCAGGGCAAACCCCTCTCCGGGATGTGCCAGGATGTTTTCAGACGGAACCCGCACGTCCTTGAAATTCAATCCAACCGTGTTGGAGCAGCGTTGCCCCATTTTCGGTATGGGCCGTCCGGCCGAAACGCCTTCCCAGCCTTTTTCCACCAGAAAGGCGCAGATGCCGGCGTGTTTGGACGCCGGGTCTACGGTCGCGAAAACGGTCATGTAGTCCGCGATCCCGCCGTTGGTGATCCAGTATTTGGTCCCGTTGAGCCGGTAGCCCGTGCCGTCCTTTTCCGCCCGACAGCGAATTCCAGAGACGTCCGAGCCCATCGTCGGCTCGGAGGTGGCAAAACAAATCAACTTGAAGCTCCCGACGATCTCGGGCAGGTACTTCTTCTTGGGGGCATCGTTTTTCGAAAGAATGATCGGTTCCATCCCCAAGGAGTTGTCGAAGATCGATGTCGCCAGACCGGGGCAGGCGGCGGCGATCTCTTCGGTCAACAGGGCGCTTTCCAGCATTCCCAACCCTTTACCGCCGTAGGCTTTCGGAATGTCGGTATTCATCAGTCCGGCGTCGAAAGCCTTGCGCAGGACGAAGAGCGGCAGCTCGTCTTTTTCATCGAACCGCCAGGCGGCCGGCAGAACCTCATTCAGCGCAAACTCGCGGGCTTTTTGCCGCAGGGCCTCCTGCTCGGCTGTCAGGTTGAAACTCAACATGGGGAATCTCCCGGCTAAAAGAGTGTCATCATCATCGGCCCCAGCTGTCAAGTTGAGACTTTTTCGTTTATATCGGACTCGCCGCAGGAGTGCAAGTCACTGCTATAGGCTTTAAGATAAAGATTTTGGACTGCGTTATCGGTTGTCGGCGTATTACAATACAGCCCTCTCCCTCTGGCCTTGCCCAAAACTTTATCTTAAAGCCTATAGGACCTCTTATGGAACGGGGTGACAGCCTTTACATTAACGAATGCAATGATGGGGTTTATTTATGGATGGACAACCACCTGCCGGCGTGTTAGCTCTGCGGCTTTGTTCGGCAGCGGGAATACCGAGGGGGAGAGGTTACACGCATGCTTGTTTATTGCAAGCTATTGATGACCGCTTTTTTCTGGGGCGGTACGTTTATCGCCGGCCGGGCCCTTGCCGGTCATGTAGCGCCATTTTCAGCGGCCTTTCTCCGATTCGCCGTCGCATCGGTTTTTCTGCTCCTGTTCTTGCTGAGAATCGAAGGGCGTATACCCGGCCTTCGCAAGAAGCAGGTGGCACCGATTCTGATCCTGGGAATGACCGGGGTCTTTGCCTACAATTTTTTCTTTTTCAAGGGTCTGCAGTTCATCGAGGCCGGTCGGGCCGCCGTGATCATCGCCAATAATCCCATCTTTATTGCGCTGCTCTCGGCCTTGCTGTTCAAAGAGCGGTTGAACCGGGTCCAGATGGCGGGCATCTTGCTATCGGTTGCCGGGGCGGTCTACGTCGTCACACGCGGTCATCCGCTGCAGCTCTTGTCCGGCGGGTTCGGTCCGGGCGAACTGCTCATCTTCGGTTGCGTGGCGAGCTGGGTGACGTTTTCTCTGGTGGGCAAAACCGTCTTGAAGACCCTGCCGCCGCTGACGGCCATATTTTTTGCAGCGGTGGTCGGTTCGCTCGCTTTATTCCTGCCGGCCTGCAGTGAAGGACTGCTGACCAACCTCGGCCGTTATCGGGCCGTCGACTGGCTCAGCATTTTTTACCTGGGGTTCTTCGGCACGGTGGCCGGATTTGTTTGGTATTATGACGGGATAAGGAAAATCGGCCCCACCAAGGCCGGCCTGTTCATCAACTTCGTTCCCGTCAGCGCGGTTATCCTGGCGTTTTTCGTGCTCCGTGAACCGATGACGACCTCCCTGCTCCTGGGGACGCTTCTGGTTGTGACCGGTGTCTTTCTCACCAACCGGCGCGCACCGGCAGCGGCAAGTCGACCCCATGCCCCGGGCCGTCCGGAGTCCGCCTACGCAGATTCTTTAAAAAACAGGGGTGACAACACGAGGGAATAACCGCAGTCGCTGATCACCCCTATCGTCGCAGAAATTATGAACTATATGCCCAGAAAGGCGCAGCCGCGGGAAGCTGTTCTATTCTCCACTAACGAGCCCTCAAACACTCTTTTTTTCCGGTTTGTTGGTTGGGCTTTCTGCAAGGGCGCTCTGCTTGGTTTCGACTTGTTTGGACAAGGCGTCCGACCCGCACTGGCGAAAATAAGCGACAGATTCTGTAAAACAATCTCTGGCTTTGTCGATGTCTCCCTTGTCCTTGAAAAAATTGCC
>JARFQH010000353.1 GCA_029287875.1 Desulfobacteraceae bacterium
AGGAGATCAACGGCGTCGACAACATGTTGTACATGAAGTCCACCAACGCCAACGACGGCACCATGACCATACAGGTCTCCTTCGAGGTGGGTACCGATCCGGACATGAACACGGTATTTACCCAGAACCGGGTGGCGGCGGCCACAGCCAAGCTGCCCGAGGAGGTCAAGCGGCTGGGGGTCACCACCCAAAAGTCGATGCCCAACATATTGACGATCATCACTCTGACGTCGAGTGGCGGACGTTACGATCAGTACTTTTTGAATAACTATGCTCTGATCAACATCAAGGACGTTTTGGCGCGTATTAGAGGCATCGGGCGGGTGGACGTGATGGGGGCGGCCGATTATTCCATGCGCATCTGGATCAAGCCCGATCGACTGGCCCAGCTGGGAATTGCCGTAACTGAAATTACGGATGCCATCCGGGCCCAGAGTGTGATCGTGCCGGGGGGAAAGCTGGGGGCCGAACCGGCGCCACCGGGCACCGAATTCACCTACACTGTACGCCTGCCCGAGCGGCTGCAATCCGAGGAGGAATTCGGTGATATCGTGGTGCGCACCAGCGAGGCCGGAGCACAGGTGAAGCTCAGGGACATTGCCCGCATAGAGCTGGGCGTGGAAAAATACTTGGCCTATAGCCGCATGAACGACCAGCAGTGCGCGTTGATTGCCCTGTATCAAGCACCGGGCTCCAACGCCGTGGAGTTGGTCCAAAAGGCCGTCCAGACCATGGGAGAACTATCCAAATCCTTCCCCAGCGGCATGCGCTACGATATCGCCTTGGACACCTCCAAGCCGATCGTTGCCGGCATCAAGGAGATCGTCCAAACCCTTTTTATTGCGCTGGCCCTGGTCTTATTCGTGGTTTTCATTTTCATCCAGGATTGGCGTGCCACCCTGATTCCCACCATTGCCATACCCGTGTCGCTGGTGGGTGCCTTTATGGTCTTCCCGCTGTTGGGATTTACCATCAACGTTCTGTCCCTGCTGGGCCTGGTGCTGGCCATCGGGATTGTGGTGGACGACGCCATCGTGGTAGTGGAGGCCGTTCAGGTAAACATCGAAAAGGGGATGGACCCCAAAGAGGCCACGATTCAAGCCATGAGTGCAGTAACCGCACCGGTGATTGCCACCACCCTGGTGCTGATCGCGGTATTCATCCCCGTTGCCGGCATGGCGGGGATCACTGGCCGCCTCTATCAACAGTTTGCCATCACCGTGGCGGTCTCGGTGGCCTTCTCCTCGGTCAACGCCTTGACCCTCAGCCCGGCCTTGTGCGCGCTGCTGCTTAAAAAGGCCACACCTTACCGCGGTCCGCTGGGGTCCTTTTTCAAGCTATTCAACAAGGTTTTCGATCGGTCGACCCAAGGCTACATGAGCTTTACCAATGTAGTCACCCGCAAAATATTCCTGGGGATGGTGTTTATAGGCATCGTCTTGGGGGCCACGGGGCTGGTGGGTAAAGTCCTGCCGGGCGGATTTATGCCGGAAGAAGATATGGGATATTTCTTTATAAACTTCCAGCTGCCGGATGCCGCCTCCATGCAGCGCGCTGATGCCGTTGCCCGGAAAATCGAAGGGATTGCAAAGAACTATGAAGAGATCGAATACATCTCCACAGCCACTGGCTACAGTCTGCTTTCCAGATCCTTTGCCACCAATTCTGGAGTCTTGTTTCTATCTCTGGTCGACTGGGATCAGCGCGAGAAAACCGTAAAAGACATTGTCGGCCTGTTAAACCGGGATCTTTTTCTCAAGATCAACGAGGCCCAGGCCTTCGCCTTCGGACCGCCCGCCATTCCCGGCCTGGGCAGCGGATCTGGTTTCAGCCTGATGCTCCAGGACCGCAGCGGCGGAACGCCTGAGTTTTTGGAACAGCAGGCCATTGGCTTTATCCAGGCCGCCAGCCAGAGGCCGGAAATAGGTTCCGTTTTTACCACCTATCGGGCCAACGCTCCCCAAAGATTCATCGATATCAATCGCGACAAAGTGCTCAAGGCCAACATTGCCCTGAACGATGTCTACACCAACATCGGCGCATTTCTGGGTGGCTCTTATGTCAACGATTTCAACCTGTTCGGGCGTCTCTACAAAGCCTACATTCAGGCCGAGCCCGAGTATCGACAGAACAAGGACCAGATCAACCTGTTCTTCATCAAAAACGCCGATGGGTTGAGCGTGCCGCTGTCAGCCTTTGTGGCGGTTGAAGATGTGGCGGGTCCGGAATACACCAACCGCTTCAACCTCTACCGATCCGTAGAGCTAAGCGGTGGAGCGGCCCAGGGATATACCTCGGCGCAGGCCATGGCGGCTCTGGAAGAGACGGCGGCCGAAGTCCTGCCCCCGGAGATGACCTATTCGTGGAGCAATATGTCTTTTCAGGAAAAACAGGCCTCGGGTTCGGCCGCTATTATTTTCGCTTTTTCACTTATTTTCGTGTTTCTGATCCTCTCTGCCCAGTATGAAAGCTGGTCTCTGCCCGCCAGTATCCTGCTGGGGACACCCTTTGCCCTGCTGGGTGCCATGGCGTCTGTGCTGCTAATGCGACAGTTCGACCTGAGCTATGAAAACAACATTTTCGCCCAGATTTCCCTGGTGATGCTCATCGGCATGGCAGCCAAAAATGCCATTTTGATCGTGGAGTTTGCCAACATCAAATTTAAAGAGGGCCTCGGCCTGTTTGATGCGGCGCTCGAATCGGCCCAGCTGCGCTTCCGCCCCATCCTGATGACCGCCTTTTCCTTTATTCTCGGCGTGCTGCCGCTGGTATTTGCCGCCGGAACCGGCTCGGAAGCCCGCAAGGTGATGGGAATGGCCCTGCTGGGCGGTATGACGCTGGCCACTTTGCTTGGGGTATTTTTCTACCCCATGCTGTTTGTTTTCATCGGCAAGCTTTTTGGCTACGAAAAGAAACGCGATTTGAGTAAAAGTAAGACGGAACAAAAATGATGGCGTATTCAGCAAGAAAAATGTGTTGGGGAGTAACGATTTTAACTGTCCTGATGTTGACGGGCTGCATGGTGGGCCCGGATTTTGTGCCGCCGACAGTTGAGACGCCCACCAATTACCGCTTCGATGTCGGCAAAGCTGCTGTCGAGGTGAACCTGAAATGGTGGGAGCTGTTTAAAGATCCCATCCTCTACAAGCTGGTAACCACATCTTTGAGAAACAACCGCGATATCAAGGTCGCTGCCAGCCGAATCGAAGAGGCCCGCTCGGCGCTGGGTTTCGTCGGGGCCGATCGATATCCCAGTATCAGCATCGAAGGCAATGCCAACAGAGGCGACTTTTTGGGGATCAGCAAGAGTGACTCCACCGATCAGGCAGCTTTTATCGGACCCACCTTGAGCTGGGAAATCGATTTCTGGGGCAAGTTTCGCCGGGCGACCGAGTCCGCCCGGGCCGAGTTATTGGCCTCCGAATATGCCCTGCGGACGGTTCAGCTCAGTCTGATAACGGAAGTGGCCAGCACATATAATCAACTGCTGGATTTTCGCCAGCGGTTGCAGATTTCCAAAAATACGCTCGATTCACGGCTCCGAACCCTTGGTATTATTCAGCAGCGCTTCGACAAAGGCATCATACCCGAACTCGATCTGAACCAGGCCCAGATCCAGAAAGAAATCGCGGCCGCATCCATTCCCCTTTTTGAACGGCAAATTGCGCAGACGGAAAATGCGCTCAGTATCTTACTCGGACAGCTGCCCGGGGAAATCGAAAGCGGACGGGGATTCAAATCTCAGGGCCAACCGCCGGATATTCCGGTCGGTCTGCCGGCCACCCTTCTGGAACGCAGGCCGGATGTGGCTGAAGCGTTTTACCTGCTTCAGGCCCAAACCGAGCAGATTGGCGTAGCCGAAGCCTTACGCCTGCCGGCCGTTTCATTGAATGGGTTGGTGGGTGTGGCCGACAGCGATATCGCCGGCAATACCACCAACGGCGGGGTCTGGCGGGCCGGCGCGGGCCTGTTCGGGCCGCTGTATGAGTTCGGTAAAAACCTGCGGCGGGTGGAAATCGAGGAGGCCAGAACCCGACAGACATTGTATTTCTACGAAAACACTGTGCTGACCGCATTCCGGGAAGTCGAGGACGCATTGGTGCAAATCGATACCTTCGGCCGGCAGGTGGATGCTGTCACCAGACGGGTCACCGCAGCGCGTAACGCCAACGCGTTGTCCAAAGAGCGTTACGACCAGGGCGTCACCAGTTATCTGGAGGTCCTTGAGACCGAACGCCAGTATTTTTCCGCCGAGCTGGATCTCTCCGAACTACAGCAGCAACACATGAATTCTTATGTCAGGCTATACAAAGCCATGGGCGGCGGTTGGATGACGCCCGAAGAGATGCAATCAAAGAAGTGACCTTTCTTGCCCCACTGTCATTGATCACGGCAAGTGCGCCTGACCAGTACACAAAGATCGGTTCCTAACCTTTGAAGATAAATTCTGCAGCAAAGCGAATATCCTTTAGAGCCGATCCGCTTCAGTGATCCCAACTTTGCATTCTTGATCCGTAATGTGCCGTCGATACGAGGGCTGGAGGATTTCGACGAGGCCATCGACCGTGTGGTTGCGGGCCTGCAGAAAAAGAACCGGGTGATGAATGCTCAGGAGAAAGAAATTGTCGCCTTTCATGAGTCCGGACATGCGATTGTGGCCGAATCTGTCGAACATGCCGACCCGGTGCACAAGATCTCCATTATCCCGCGGGGGATTGCGGCTCTCGGAT
>JARFQH010000372.1 GCA_029287875.1 Desulfobacteraceae bacterium
CAAGGCTCTGCGGTTCAGTGTTCGGCAGTTCGCATGTTATAAAATCGATAAAGCGTAGCGTCATCAATATTCAACGTTCGATGTTGGGCGTTCGATGTTCGACGTTCAATCTGTTCACTGTTCCGGCCACGTGAAGTTTCATACGAGGGTTGAGGGATGAAAGCAATTTGAGATTTGGATATTGTCATTTGGAATTTATTTGCATTTTGGTGCTTGTGTTTTGGTATTTGACATTATTTTAGATGGGCGGGCAAGCCCTGAAATCTGAAACCTAAACCAACACTGCCGATGTTCATTGTTATGTTCCCAGGCTTGAAATATCAAGCAGCGGGCGACAATGGATAAGACAATTTATGTGTAACAAGACACTATGGGACGGTAAGCTTTCTAAAACTGCTCGATACGAGGAGAAACCTTCGAAGGAGGAAAGCAGATGGCGACGGAGTCGAGATTGAAAGGCAAGCGCATCCTGGCCGTGGACGACGAAGAAGACATACTCGAGACAATCGAAGACATCCTGGACGAGGCGGACCTCGATCTGGCCGGCGACTATGACACCGCGTCCCGAATGATCCGGCAGACCCGCTACGACTTGGCCATCCTGGATATTATGGGCGTCAACGGACTCAAGCTCTTGACGGAAACCGTAGAACGGGGCATCCCGACAGTAATGCTGACCGCCCATGCCATCAACCCGGATACCTTGATGGAGTCTATTCGCAAGGGCGCCATATCCTACCTCCCCAAGGAGGCGCTGACCGATTTGGACGACCTGTTGGAGCAACTGCTGGCTGCCCACGAGCAAGGCGCCCCCCCCTGGAAACTGCTGTTCGAAAAACTCGGGGACTATTTCAACGAACGTTTCGGACCGGACTGGAGGGAAAAGGACAAGGAATTCTGGGCGGAGTTCAGCCGCACGTATCAAGTCGGCAAGGGGATTCAGGAACGGCTCAAACATGACGAGCGGATTCTCGGAAAGGGCGTATAGGATGATTTCCTGTCAGCGTGAGCTGTTCGATATTCCGCAAGACGTCGCTTACTTCAACTGTGCGTACACGGCACCTCTGCTGCACAGCGCGGCCGCGGCCGGAAAGGCCGCCCTGAAGTCGAAAGCCGAACCCTGGACCATTACTTCCGGCCATTTTTTCGCGACAATGGATGAAAACCGCCGGTTGTTCGCTGAGCTGATCGGGTGTGCCCCCGCCAGCATCGCCATCATCCCGGCCGTCTCTTATGGTGTCGCGCTGGCGGCGAAAAACCTGCCCGTTGAGAAGGGGCAGGCCATTCTGCTTCTCCAGGACCAATTTCCTTCCCACGTCTATTCGTGGCGGTTGAAAACGACCCATGAGGACGCTGTGCTGAAAACCGTTCGCCGCCCGTCCGACAACGATTGGACGGCGGCCGTGATCGACGCCATCGACGATCAGACCGCGATTGCGGCCCTTCCCAACTGCCACTGGACCGACGGCACACTGCTCGATCTGGTCAAAATCGGGGCAAGGTGTCGCCAAGTGGGTGCAGCTCTGGTGGTGGACGGCACCCAGTCACTGGGCGCCATGCCTTTTTCGGTTGCCGCCGTGCAGCCCGACTTCCTGATCACAACGGCCCACAAATGGTTGCTGGGACCCTACAGCTTCGGGTTCTGCTATGCCGCGCCCGGACGGCAGCACGGCGTGCCGCTGGAAGAAAACTGGCTTAATCGCGCCGGATCGGAAAACTTCGCCCGCCTGGTCGACTATCGCAATGAGTATCAGCCGGGCGCCCGGCGCTACGACATGGGCGCGGCCAGCAACTTCATCCTGGCGCCGATCGCAGCCGCTGCTTTGTCCCAACTGCTCGATTGGGGTGTGGACAACATTGCCGATACGCTGCGGGAAACCACCGTTCGCATTGCCGACCAGGCCGCCGAACTAGGGTTTCAAGTCCCGGCGGACGGTGTTCGGGCGCCCCACATGCTGGGGATGTCGATTCCGTTAGGTCTGCCGGAGGGCCTGCTGCCGAACCTTGCCCGCGAAAAGGTTTTCGTGAGCGTCAGAGGCAACGCGATCCGCATAGCGCCCCATCTCTACAACACGGAAAAGGACCTTGAACGGCTCTTTTCAGCGTTGGCGAGGTCCCTGCACTGAAAGCATCTTTTTTCAACACGACCATCAAGGAGGTGTTTCATGGCACAAAAAGCGAAGGAACAGAGGAAGAAAAAGGTCATCGAAGTCCTGAACAAGGCGCGCAGCATGGAGCTGCATGCCATCGGCCAGTATATGAATCAGCACTACAATTTGGACGACCTTGATTTCGGCGATATGGCTGCGAAAGTCAAACTCATCGCCATCGACGAGATGCGCCACGCGGAGATGTTTGCCGAACGGATCAAGGAATTGGGCGGGGAACCGACAGCAGAACCGGCGGCAAAGGCACAAAGAGGCCAGGAAGTAAAAGCTGTATTTTCCTTCGATGCAAACCTCGAGGACAATACTATCGACACGTACAATCAGTTTCTGCAGGTGTGCAGGGAAAACGGCGATAGCACCAGCGTGAAGATTTTCGAGGCCGTTATCGACGAAGAACAGGTGCACTACAACTACTTCGACAATGTCAACAGCCACATTGAAAAGCTCGGTGAAACGTATCTGGCTCAGATCGCCGGAACGCCGTCGGCCTCAGGGCTTCAAACTCAGGGATTCGTCGCTCGTCAGGGCGGCGGAGGAGCGCCGGGCGCCTGAATCAAGGGCATACCTTTAATCCTCTCGATGAAACCGAAGCAACAGCCGTCGGCCCAACCGAGAACTGCTCGCTATGGGGAATCAGGGCATTGCATTCTATAAATTGTGAAGGCCCGCCAAGGGAGATCGGACACACCATCGGCAAGAGCTTCAGGGCCGAGATTTTCCGCACCCTTGACGGACACGACGGCCTGAACACCCGCTTCATGCCCTACAGCCGAACACCGGCCGGCAGGGCGCGCTACCAGCATCTGGTTGCGCTTCATCGCAACCGCTACCCGGAATTTTTCAGCGAATTGGAAGGCATGGCCGAGGGTGCCGCTGTGCCGTTCGAGAAGCTGTTCGTGATAAACCTGCGCGGCGATTACCAGTGTTTTGCCTCTGGCGACGGCACTTTTCGATCTCGAGGGAAGAAAACTCACTATCTACGGCGGAAGTACAAAGGGAGCCGACGCGAGACTGAAACCTTTGGTCGAACTATCACTTGACTTCTCAACGGAACCGTAATTCTGACCCGATCGGCTTCAGCCGTGCCGTTCTATACGCGGGTTCAGTTCCTCCCTGAGCCAATCCGCAAAGAGATTAATTCCCAGCACGATTTTGCCGGGGGGAACAGGGATGAGGCGCATAATGGATTGAGCGGTGACGCTTTTGCCGCAACCGGATTCGCCGACGATGCCGAGCACCACTCCTTTTTCGAGGAAAAAGGAAACATAGTCGACGGCGGTGGCCGTGCCTTCAACGGTGAAAAAACAGGTTTTGAGTTCTTCGATATCGAGTAGATGGGGGGTGGGTGATCATGGTTACGCCTGTAGGGCTTGTCCGATGCTATGGGCCTATAGCCTATATTATACCCCTACACTATACCCCTACCATCGGCCACAACTGTTGGCAAGAAAAAACCTCACCCCTTTGGCGCACCGTCGATTCCGGCAGGAGAAAATTATTGACGCCGAAAATGCGGAAAATGGCCATTTATGGATGGGAATTATTTCGTTCCGGCGGCTTTAAGAAAAGCGTGGAAAAGTTTTCCGGAATTCCGGTCGATTTTCCAGGTTCCTTCAGGATGCCATTGAACGCCGACGACGAATTTTCGCGCAGGGTCTTCGACGGCTTCCACCACCCCGTCTTCAGCGACGGCACTGACGATCAGCCCTGCGGCCGTGTCCTTGACCGCCTGGTGGTGTTTTCCGTTCACCCAAACCGTTTTTCGTTTGAAAATTCCGGCCAGGCAGGAGCCGGATGCTATCTTGACACTGTGGGTGTTGATCGATTTGTCGGCTTTCTGGTTGTGATTGATGGCGCCCTCGATTTGGCTCGGGATATCTTGGTAAAGCGTTCCGCCCAAGCACACGTTTAATGTTTGAATGCCCCGGCAGATGGCCAGG
>JARFQH010000389.1 GCA_029287875.1 Desulfobacteraceae bacterium
GGTCCGAAGCTGATATCGGAAACCATCGCCCAGGCCCAGGCCGCTGCGTCCCGGGCGACGACGTTTCTGTCCAAGGATGAGATCAAGCTCTCAGCCATCACCGCCAAGGTCGATACGGAACACTGCGTGAAATGCCTTACCTGTGTCCGTTCGTGCCCCTTCGATGTTCCGAAATTCAACATTGCGGAGGGCGCCATCAACATCGACGAGGCCCTGTGCCACGGATGCGGTGTGTGCGCCGGTGTGTGCCCCCGGCAGGCCATTCAGTTGAGCTTCTATGAAGATGAACAGATAATGTGTAAAATTGACGCCCTTTTGGCAGGAGGAATGTAATGGCCGATTTTGAACCGAAGATTATTTCGTTTTGCTGTAACTACTGAGGATACTCAGCCGCGGACCTGGCAGGTTCCATGCGACTGGATTATCCCGCCAACGTGAAGATCATCCGGGTGCCGTGCTCCGGAAAAGTGGACGTCCTCCACCTGCTGCGAGCCATTCAAAAAGGCGCCGACGGTGCCTATGTGGTCGGGTGTTTAGAAGGGACGTGCCACTATAACGAAGGCAATTTCAGGGCTCGGGAACGAGTGAATCACGTCCGCATGCTGCTGGAGGAGATCGGGATTGAAGGCGACAGGGTCAGAATGTATAACCTGTCTTCCGGGGAAGGCCCGACCTTTGCCGCCTATGCCAAGGAGATGACCGAGCACATCAAGGCGCTCGGCCCTAACCGGTTGAACGATAAGGCAACCGTCAAAAATTAAGGAGTCCATCATGGCCGAGGAAGCAATCAAGATTGGCGGAAAAAAGAAGAGCACCTTCATCGACAAGGTCAAGGACCTGCTGCCCGAGGGCGGCAACCTGAACCTGTGCCTGACCTGCGGGGCGTGCTCATCGGGGTGCCCGGCGACGGGCCTGGAGGGGATGGACCCGCGCAAGTTTCTGCGCATGGCGGCGCTGGGGATGGACGAGGAGGTGACGTCCACGCCGTGGGTGTGGATGTGCAGCATGTGCACCCGGTGCGTCTACGTCTGCCCGATGAAGATCAACATCCCTCAGCTGGTTTTTTACGCCCGGCAGTCCTGGCCGCGGGAAAAGCGGCCCAAGGGTATCGTGGGTTCCTGCGACATGGCACTCAGAAACGACACCTGCAGCGCGATGGGCGCCACCGAGGAAGATTTCCAGTTCGTGGTGGAAGACGTACTGGAGGAATATCGCGAAGCGCAGCCGGAGTTTGCCGAAATGGAAGCCCCGGTCAACAAGAAAGGCGCGGAGCTCTTCCTCAACCAGAATTCCAGGGAGCCGGTGACCGAGCCGGACGAGATGGTGCCGCTATGGAAGATCCTGCATTCGGTGGGCGCCGACTGGACTTACGGCACCAAGGGTTGGGCGGCGGAAAACTACTGCATGTTCATGGCCGACGATGACGCCTGGAAGCACATTGTGGAGGTCAAGCAGAAAGCGGTGGAGGACTTGGGCTGCAAGGTCTGGCTCAACACCGAGTGAGGGCACGAACTGTTCGCGGTCCGGTTCGGAGCGCAAAAGTTCAACCTCGATTTCAATTTCGAGATCAAAAGCATTATTCAATACTATGCCCAGTGGATCAAAGAAGGCAAACTGAAGGTCAGTTCCGAGTGGAACAAAGACCGTCAAATCAAATTCACGGTGCAGGACCCTTGCCAGTTGGTCCGCAAATCATTCGGCGACCCGGTGGCCGAGGACCTGCGGTATGTGGTCAAGGCGGTGGTTGGTGAAGAAAATTTTATCGACATGAGCCCCAACCGGTCGAACAACTACTGCTGCGGGGGCGGCGGCGGTTTCCTGCAGTCCGGTCTCCCCGAAGCGCGCAGGGAATACGGCAAACTCAAGGCCGAACAAATTCTCAAGACCGGTGCAGAGTACTGCATCACCCCGTGCCATAACTGCCACGCCCAGGTTCATGATCTGTCCGACATGCGCGATCATGCCTGGCAAACGGTTCACCTGTGGACACTGATCTGCCTGTCGATGGGCATCCTCGGTCCGAATGAGCGGGAATACCTCGGGGAGGATCTGAAGGACGTGGATGTTTTTCACCCGGAAAGCTCCAATTTCTAGCGGGGTTGACCGACCATTCGTAACCGTTCACAGGGTTGCAAAGTCCGATGCGCTTCAAACCACCTAATTGTAAGCGTTTACAGGGTGCAGCAGATGCAAGGCGTCAGGTGCGCAGACGTACTTTTGTACTTCAAGTGCCCGACAACAAAGCAGATGCGGTGCCCTGTGAACGCTTGCGACCATTCTGAAGTCGATCGGTGCATCAGGAGGAAATATGATAGTCGCGAAAAGAAAACCCTTTGACGAAATCAAGGAAATGATCAAACCGTTCAAGAAGGTGCTCAACGTAGGCTGCGGCACCTGCGTGTCGGTCTGCCTGGCCGGCGGTGAAAAAGAGGTCGCTGTTTTGAACGCAGAGATCGAAATGGCCCGCAAGCTCGACGACAACCCCATAGAGATTACGGCTTACACTGTGGAACGCCAGTGCGACCGTGAATATTTGGCCGAACTGGACGAGATCATCAAGGATAAAGATGCTATCGTCTCGATGGCCTGCGGGGTCGGGATTCAGTTCCTGGCCGAGCGTTTCCCGGAAAAACCGGTCTTTCCGGGCGTCGACACCACCGGCCTGGCAGTCAACCAAGAAGTGGGCTGGTACGAAGAGCGCTGCCGCTCCTGCGGCAAGTGCGTGCTCGGCATGACCGGCGGGATCTGCCCGGTGACCATGTGCGCCAAGGGCCTCTACAACGGCCCCTGCGGCGGCACCAACAAAGGAAAATGCGAAATCAGCCAGGACCAGCCCTGCGCCTGGTACATGATCCACGAACGGCTCTCCCAGCAGGAGCGCCTCGACCTGATCAAGGATTTCAAGGAACCGGCGGACTGGACCGACCAGACGCCGCGCACGTTGATTCAACCGGGGTATAAAAAACCGGATAAAGAAGAAGCCAAGTAGACCGCGTCTGTTAAACGACTGAACATCAACAACCGCAAGTAACGGCAAGGTGAAACAATGAGCACAGAAGGCAATGGGTATAAATCAGGCAGCAACCTTGAAAAGGTCCTCAAAGCCGGCCACTTCGCATTCACCGGCGAGTTGGGACCACCCCGGGGAAGCAATGCCGAAGAGGTCCGACATAAGGCCTCGTTTTTGAAGGGCAACGTCGACTCGGTCAACATCACCGACAACCAGACCGCCATGGTCCGCATGTCCAGCTGGGCCGCCTGTCTGCTGCTGATCCAGGAAGGTCTGGAACCAAACTTTCAGATGGTCTGCCGCGACCGCAACCGCCAGGCCATGCAGGCCGACATCCTGGGCGCCTATGCCCACGGGATCCGCAACATGCTCTGCCTCTCCGGCGACCACCAGCAGTTCGGCGACCACCCCCAGGCCAAAGGCGTGTTCGACATCGATTCGATGCAATTGATCAAGATGGTCAAAAAGATGCGCGACGAGGGCAAGTTTCTCGGCGGAGCCGAGCTGGACGGAATTCCGAAGATGTTCATCGGCGCGGCCGCCAACCCGTTCGCCGACCCATTCGAGTGGCGCGTCCATCGCCTGGCGAAAAAAGTAGAAGCGGGCTGCGATTTCATCCAGACTCAGTGCATCTACAACATGGAGAAATTCCGCAAGTGGATTCAACAGGCCAACGACATGGGCCTGACGGAAAAAGTCTACATCCTGGCCGGCGTCACCCCCATGAAGAGCGTCGGTATGGCCAAGTACATGAAGAGCAAGGTCCCCGGTATGGACGTGCCCGACGAAATCATCGGGCGTCTCCAGGGGGCCGGCAAGGGCAAGGTGGCCGCTGAAGGCATCAAGATCGCCTGTGAGCAGATCGAGGAGTTCAAAGAGATGAAAGGCCTGCACGGCGTGCACCTGATGGCAATCGAATGGGAGCACAAGGTTCCGGAAATCGCCGAACAGGCCAAGGTGCTGCCGCGACCCAAAGTCGAATAGCCTGCAATAACCCGGCCCAATCTGAATCGCCAAAAAATCCGGTTGAAAAACCGGGTTTTTTAATGGTCCTTACGCCAACACTGGTTCCAGGTTCTGAGTTTCGAGTTTCAAGTTTCAAATTTCTATTTGCGGGTCTGATTCTATTTTCGAACTAAATACCAGGTCCCCTTCTGCGCCCCATTCCCATTCCGCGACCGCCCCCCATTCCCCGGCCGCCTGTGCCGGCATGCAGTTGCGCGTTGGCATCGGTGGTCGGATTCAGGCCGCCGCGTTTGAATCGCTCGACGACTTCGCGGACGGTTCCCGCCTGCCCGCTGTAGAGCTGAATCCCGGCGGCATTGAGCGTCTGGACCGCGTTCGGGCCGCAATTTCCTGTGATCACGGCATCCACTTTCTTCGAAGCGACTTGCCCGGCGGCCTGAATACCGGCACCACCTCCCTGAGCACCGGCATCGTTAGTGAGCACCTCGAACGTCATGTCCTCGGTCTCGACGATCACAAAATAGGGGCATCTGCCGAATCGGGGATCGAGGGGGGCATTCAAATCTTTTCCTGTTGAACTGATGGCAACTTTCATGATGGACCTCCTTTTGTTTCAAGATAAAGTCATCGCAATATGTGCCCGTTAACCGATCACCTGAACCGCTAATGAAATATTTGGTCGGTTTTTGAGCCTCTTTTA
>JARFQH010000058.1 GCA_029287875.1 Desulfobacteraceae bacterium
ATTTCTTTGGGCCTCGGCCTGAACATCGTTATTGGTCTGGCCGGTCTTCTCGACCTCGGATACATCGCTTTTTACGCCGTCGGAGCCTATACGTATGCCCTGCTGAACACCAATTTCGGGGTCCCCTTCTGGCTGGCGCTGCCGGTGGGGTGTGTGATCAGCGCAGTTGTCGGTGGCTTCATCGGGTATCCCACCCTGAAAATGCGTGGTGACTATCTGGCCATTGTCACGCTCGGATTCGGTGAGATCATCCGCATCGTGTTGAACAACTGGGACTCGGTGACCAAGGGACCCAACGGCATACTGGGCATCAAAGCACCGGGGCTGTTTTATCCCGTCGTCGAAAACGGCAGCATCGAGTTCGCCCATCTTTACCTGAAAAACCTCATCTGGCTGTATTACCTGATACTGGCCATAGCGGTGCTGATCATGCTGGCTGTCTATCGGCTGAATACTTCCCGCATCGGCCGGGCCTGGATGGCGGTCAGAGAGGACGAAACCGCCGCCGAGCTGACCGGTATCCACACGACCCGCATGAAACTCTACGCCTACATGCTGGGGGCCATCTTCGCCGGATTTGCCGGTGCATTTTTCGCGGCCAAGGTGCGCTACGTCAACCCGAGTTCGTTTATTTTTCTGGAGTCCGCCCTGGTCCTCTGCATCGTGGTCCTCGGCGGCATGGGGTCCATTCGCGGCATCATTATCGGCGCAGTTGCGATAATCGTTCTGCCCGAAATGTTCAGAGGTCTGGCGCTGTACCGCATGGCCGCCTTCGGCGGTGCCATGACCGCAATGATGGTATTTCGCCCCGAGGGACTGCTGCCGGCCAAACGGAAGGCGCAGGAAGTCGAAATGGAAAGGAAAATCGCAGACACACCCTGAATCGAGGACCGTCAGAATGCTGAGAATTGAAGATATTCACACCTATTACGGGCATATCCACGCCTTGAAAGGCATCAGCCTCGAGGTCAACGAAAAGGAAATCGTTTGTCTGATCGGGTCCAACGGCGCCGGCAAATCGACGACCCTGATGACCGTCAACGGCATTCTGCACCCTGCAGAGGGCCGTATTCTTTTTCTCGGCCAGGACATTACGACGCTGCCGGCCGATAAAATCGCCGGACTGGGGATCACCCAGGTGCCGGAGGGGCGCCGGATACTGCCGCGTCTCAGCGTGGAAGACAATCTCGAAATGGGCGCTTTTCTGGTCAAGGATAAAAAAGAGATCCGGAAAAATCGCAACGAGATCTATGAATTGTTTCCGTTGCTGGCAAAACGGCACAAGCAGCAGGGAGGAACCCTTTCGGGCGGTGAGCAGCAGATGCTGGCCATCGGGCGGGCTTTGATGTCGAAACCGAAACTGCTGCTGCTGGACGAACCCTCCCTCGGGCTGGCGCCTCTGATCGTGGAAAAAATATTCGATATCATCCGCCACATCAATGACTCGGGAACGACCATCTTTCTGGTCGAACAAAATGCCAACATGGCCCTGAGTATTTCCGGAAACGCCTATGTCATGGAATCGGGTCGTATTACCCTCAAGGGCGCCGCAAAAGACCTGGCCAAGGACGAGGCGATCCGCAAAGCCTATCTCGGAGAAGACTGATCGGGTTACTTCACAACCGACCACTCAAACCGCTTGCTCAAGGACTCTCTTAAAATCAACGTCCCATTTTGAACACCGATACATCCCGTCCGGCTGGGTTGGGAAAGCTCTGAAAATCCGATAATCCTGGTCGAGTGACTTTGTTTCTTTTTAGTATGTGCTTATGTTTGTTAAGTTAAAAGAGTTGAATTTTTTCCCAAATACAAAAGCGGCGCGGAAGGGGTAATCAGCAGCTTAGGCGGGTCCCGCCGCGGTCGGATCCGAATGTATTATTGGATGCCTTATAACGCTGCTGCTCCAGGCGAGGAGATGAGCAAATGGATCAACAGGAATTAAGAGCAATCGGCGAAATGTCCGTCGAGACCGCCGCGAACTGGCAAAACCGTGCCAATGTGCTGCTGACCGAAGAAGAAAAGGGCATCCAGGAGCAGATGCAACGCCTTTTGTCCCATCCCACGGACAAGGTCGTTCTAACCAGGATGATCGATCAGAGCTTTCGTTCGCACAACCCCGCCCGGGTGGCGGACCAGATCAACAGCATACTGCGCCGCTACGGCGTCCCGGACTTTTTTTCGAAATTCGATCGGTTGCTGGTGCAGATGTTTCTTGGCCTCGGCCGTCACTTTCCGGCGTTGACCATACCGAAAATGATCGAGAAAATGCGTCACAACAGCAGCCGGGCCATTATTCCCGGTGAGCCGGAAGCGTTGCACGCGCATCTGCAAAAGCGCAAACGCCAAGGCGTGCGCATGAATGTCAACCACCTGGGCGAAGCCGTTTTAGGTGAAGCCGAGGCCCGCCACCGCCTGGAAACCTACATCGCCGACCTGGAAAACCCGGAAATCGAATACATTTCCGTTAAAATTTCCACGATATACTCTCAGATTCAGTCCCTGGCTTTCGAACACAGTGTCGGTGTGCTGGTCGATCGGCTGTCCCGGCTTTATCGCAGTGCCGCTGACCACACTTTCGAGCGCAAAGACGGCACCCGCGTCCCCAAGTTCGTCAACCTGGACATGGAAGAATACCGTGACCTGGAAATCACCGTCGCGGCATTCCAACGGACATTGGAACATCCTGATTTCAAGACACACTCGGCCGGCCTCGTCCTACAGGCCTACATCCCGGACTCCTACGGCGTTCAGCAAAATCTCACCGCCTGGGCCCGCGATCGGGTAGCTGCCGGCGGCGCTCCGATCAAGCTGAGGATCGTCAAGGGAGCCAACATGGAAATGGAGCAGTTGGAGTCCGCCATTTTCAACTGGCCCCTGGCACCTTACGATAACAAACTCGATGTCGATGCCAACTACAAACGCATGATCGCCTACGGCATGCAGCCGGAAAATATCCGGGCCGTCAACCTCGGTATCGCCTCGCACAACTTGTTCGAGCTGGCCTTTGCCCACACACTGGGACAGCACTTCCAGGTCGGCGATTACTTCTATTTCGAGATGCTGGAGGGAATGGCGGATCACGTGCGCCGGGCCCTATGCGAAACCGCCGGAGACGTCCTGTTGTATGCGCCGGTTGCCGCAAAGGACGAATTCATCAATGCCATCGGCTACCTCATTCGGCGTCTGGACGAGAACACCGCTGCCGAAAATTTCTTGCGATATGCCCCTAACCTGTCGACAGAATCGAAGGCCTGGTCGTTTCTCAAAGACCATTTCCTGGTATCGATCGATCACATGACAACGGTCGGCAGTACGCCTTATCGCACCCAGGACCGCACCGCCGAAAAATTCCCGGAAAAAATGGGGACGTTTTATACCGATGAGTTCACCAACGAACCGGACACGGACTGGTCCCTGGCATCCAACCGCAAGTGGGCCGAGGCGATCCGGGACCGGTGGCGAAAAGGTGCCGGCGATGCACCGTTGGAGATTCCGCTGGTAATTGACGGTCAGGAGGTTTACGGGGATCACCCGAGGCGCGACATCATCGACATCTCCCGTTACCGTGAAAACATCGTGGTCGCCCGCTTTGCTCTGGCAACTGCGGCGGACGTTCAGCATGCGGTATCCGTGGCCAAGGCCGACCCGGACAAGTGGCGCCAAAAGTCGCTCGAGGAACGCCATGCGGTCCTCTCCGAGGTGGCCATGGCATTGCGGCGTTCGCGCGGCGATTTGATCGGAGCGGCCGCGGCCAATACCGGCAAGGTTTTTACGGAGTCAGACGTCGAGGTGTCCGAGGCCGTTGATTTCGCCGATTACTATCCGTTTTCGGCCAAAATATTTTCCGAACGCGACAATGTTGTCGCCCGCGGCAAGGGAGTCGGATGTGTCGTCTCGCCCTGGAATTTTCCAATCGCGATTCCCTGCGGCGGTGTGGTGGCCGCTCTGGCCGCCGGCAACACGGTCATCTTCAAGCCTTCATCGGATGCGGTGCTGGTGGCCTGGCAGCTATGTCAATGCTTCTGGCAGGCCGGCGTGTCCCGCCGGGCCCTGCAGTTCCTGCCCTGCTCCGGCGGCAGCACCGGCATGGCGCTGATCACCCATCCGGATGTGGATTTCGTCATTCTCACCGGAGGGACGGAGACGGGCATGGGCATGCTGTCGGCCAAACCGGATCTGTACCTGTCGGCCGAAACCGGCGGTAAGAACGCCACGATCGTCACAGCCATGTCCGATCGTGACCAGGCGATCAAGAACGTCCTTCATTCCGCCTTCAGCAACTGCGGTCAGAAATGTTCGGCGACCTCCCTGCTGATTCTGGAAAAAGAGGTCTACGGGGATCTGAACTTCAAACGCCAGCTGGTGGACGCCGCCGAAAGCCTCACCGTCGGATCGGCATGGGATTTTAAAAACAAAATCGGACCGTTGATCCATTCACCGTCCGGGACTCTGAAACGCGGCATCGAAGAGCTCGAGCCCGATGAATCCTGGGCATTGAAACCGCGCAACATAGACGATAACCCGAATATGTGGACACCCGCAATCAAGTGGGACGTCAAGGCCGGTTCATTCACTCACACCACCGAGCTTTTCGGACCGGTTTTGGGCGTGATGGCGGCCGAAAACCTGGAACAAGCCATTGAAATGGCCAATGCCACCGGCTACGGACTGACCTCCGGCCTCGAAAGCCTGGACCGACGAGAGCAGGAAACCTGGAAAGAAGGCATCAAAGCCGGCAATCTGTACGTCAACCGGGGGACCACCGGCGCCGTTACGCTGCGCCAACCCTTTGGCGGAATGGGCAAGTCGGCTCTGGGGCCGGCCATCAAGGCCGGTTCACCGAATTATGTGTCCCAGTTTATGACATTCGAGGAGATTGGATATCCTCGCGTGGACGTCATCAATAAGGATCATGCCCTGCTGCGACTGGCTCAGGAATGGCAGCGCAAGGCCGACTGGGGCGTGTTTCCTCCCGAAACAATCGCCGACGTCCTCAAGACCGTACGGGCGATCAAGAGTTACCTCTATCACTTTGAACGGGAATTCTCCCTGGAAAACGATTACTTCCATCTCAGAGGTCAGGACAACATCCTGCGGTATCGGCCGATCGGCCGCGTGATGGTGCGCATACAGTCCGAGGACAGTCTGTTCGATGTTCTGGCCCGTATCGCTGCCGTAAGGATCTCCGGGTGGGAGCTGCTGGTCTGCATCCTCCCGGATACGCGCCACCCGGCGACGGCCTTTTTGGCGTCCTAAGATGGCCAAAACTTTCTCGGCAAATCCGTCATCGAGCGCCATACCGACGGGGATCTCATTCGGCTCTTGCCGGACATCCAGCGCATCCGCTATGCCGATCCCCGGCGGGTGCCGGCCGAGGTGTTCGGCGCAGCGGCCGAAATCGGATTTTACATTGCCCGTGCACCGGTCCTGATGGATGGCCGCATCGAACTGCTCCACTATTTCATCAACCAGAGCATTTGTGACGCCTATCACCGCTACGGTAATTTAGGAGAAAGATCGCTGATCTGATGGGAATCGGGAGTTAACACGAATATGAGGTGGGGATAACGA
>JARFQH010000261.1 GCA_029287875.1 Desulfobacteraceae bacterium
GGGCCCAGTACGAGGGATTGGTCTGCACCTTTCTGGAGTTTAGCGCGTCCAATGGGGGCGGCATCATGCAGGACGGGCACGTCCGGTTGAATCGCGGCGCCAACGCCGAGGCCCTCCAATTCATGCAGGATCTGATCCAAAAATACGGCATCTCGCCGCTGAACACGTACACCGACATGCGGGAGGAAGAGGTGCGCCGCGCGTTTCAACGCGGCGACGCACTCTTCGAACGCAACTGGCTTTACGCCTGGAACCTTCACCAGGGTGACGGCTCGGCGGTCAAGGGAAAAATCGGCATGACGGCCCTGCCGCATTTCGGGGAGGGACATCCGGTTGCGGCCCTGGGAGGATGGCACATCGGTATTTCACGCCATTCGGATATGCCGGCCAAGGCCTGGGAACTCGTCCGCTTTATTTTGTCGCACGCCTCGCAGAAGAAGTTGGTCTTGAACCTTGGATGGTACCCGGGCCGAAGCGATATCTACACCGATCCGGATGTGGTGACGAAAATGCCTTATGCCGGGCTGTTGCAGGAAATCTTTTCCCGCGCCGTCACTCGGCCCAATCTACCCTATTACGATCAGGTGTCGGACGTCATTCAGCGGACTGTCAACGGGTGCCTGGCCGGAAAGCAGCCGCCCGCCGAGTCGCTGCGTCGAATGCAATCCGAAATCGACCATATTGCCGGGATATATGCAAAATAGATGAAAGAAAGTAAAGATCGATATCTTCCCAACGAGATCCGAGACGCCTATCTGTTTATATTGCCCATGCTGTTGTTTGCGGTGGTCTTCATTCTGCTTCCAGTTCTCGGCACGCTCGTTACCAGCCTCTTCCGGGAGGTCACGTTTTTACCGTCCCGGTTTTCGGGTCTTGACAACTATCTGCGGCTGACAACCGATCGGCATTTCTGGCAGTCGGTTCGCTTCACGCTTCTCTTTGTTGGTGTTTCCGTTGCGGCCGAACTTTTTTTGGGGGTAATTCTGGCCCTGATCCTCAACGAGTCGATTCCGGGCCGCGGTTTTGTGCGCGTTGCCGTCCTCGTTCCATGGGCCATTCCCATTGCCGTATCGGCCCGCATGTGGGAGCTGATCTTCAACTTCGACTACGGCGTGGTCAACTTCCTTGTCCAACAACTGGGGCTTGCGGGCGCACCGCTAAACTGGCTGGGGTCCGCGACCGGTGCCTTTTGCGCCATTGTTATCAGCGACGTCTGGAAAACCACGCCCTTCATGACCATTATCCTGCTGGCCGGCTTGGCCGCCATACCGCAGGATCTGTACAAGCAGGCCATGGTGGACGGCACCACCTTCCTCCAGCGGTTTTTCTACATCACGCTGCCGCTGTTGCGGCCGGTGCTGGTGGTGGCGCTTCTTTTCCGGACCATCGATGCTGTGCGCATCTTCGATCTGATCTATGTGCTGACCGGAGGCGGACCCGGAGGCGGTACCACCTCCTTGTCGCTGTATGCCTTCAAATATTACACCTCCGGTGACTTCGGCTACGGTTCCGCCATTTCGCTGATCGTTTTTCTCATCGCTGGATTACTGGCCGTGTTCTATGTTCGGTTCACCGGCTTCAGAGAGGCGGTTAAATGAGGGAAGAACAGGTCAAGAAAATTCTCAAATTGACCGGCGTGGCCTTTTTGCTCCTTTTCTGCCTGCTTCCCTTCATGTGGGTGGTGGTGGTCTCCCTGGTCAAAGAACCGGATTTTCTGCTGCCGCAGGTGGCCTTCGATGTCACCTTCGACAACTACAGCGACGTGTTGACCTCCGGTTCGCTCCACCTGTTCGAATATCTTCGCAACAGCCTGGTCGTCTCGGCGGTGGCGGCCCTGGCGGCGACCCTTTTCGCCAGTCTGGCAGCTTATGCCATCACCCGGCTGAAGTTTCCGGGGCGACTCCTGATCCCGCTGGTGTTACTGGCTTTTTCGATGTTTCCCCAAATCAGCATCGTCGGTTACCTCTTTAAGATGATGATCGGCCTGGGGTGGATCAATACTCACGCCGGTCTTATTTTCCCCTACATTACGTTGGGGCTGCCGCTGGCGCTGTGGATCATGCTGAGCTACTTTTCTGAAATTTCAACCGAGTTGGATCGGGCGGCTCTTGTCGACGGTGCCACGCGGATCCAGGTTTTACACAAGATCATTCTGCCGCTGGCTGCCCCCGGGGCGCTGTCGGCAACGCTGCTGGTATTTATCTATTCCTTCAATGAATTTTTGTTTGCCATGATGTTGACAACCGATTACCGCGCGCGGACGATTCCGGTCGGCATCGCCCTTTTCGAAGGCCTGCACGGTCAGATCCCGTGGGGTCACCTCATGGCTGTCGCCGTCATATCCGTTGTGCCGGTCATTCTCCTGGCCGCGGTTTTTCAGCGTAAAATCATCCGGGGTCTTTTACAGGGAGCGATCAAGGGATGAACGCCATCAGCCTCAAACGGATTAAAAAAGACTACGTCAGCCTCAGGCGCGGCAAAGTCGAAGCGCTCAAAGACATCTGCCTGGAAGTCGATCCGGGGTCGTTCTTCGTTCTGCTGGGGCCGAGCGGCTGCGGCAAGTCAACGCTGCTGAACATCATTGCGGGCATAGAGAACCCCACGGCGGGAGACGTGATGATCGGCGACGAGGTGGTGGCCTCCGCTTCGCAGCGAAAATATCTCACGCCCCGCCGGCGGGATGTGGCGATGGTTTTTCAGAGCTACGCCCTTTACCCCCACATGACGGTCTACGACAACATCGCCTTTCCGCTAAAAATTGCCAAGACCGAGCGCGGAGAAATAGGCCGCAGGGTTCGACAGGTCAGCGAAACCCTGGAGATTGCCGACCTGCTGGAGGCCAAGCCGGCCGAATTGAGCGGTGGACAACGACAGCGGGTGGCGCTCGGTCGCGCTATTGTGCGCAAACCCAGCGTGCTGCTGCTGGATGAACCGCTCTCCAACCTGGATGCGCTGCTGCGCATCAGTATGCGGGCAGAACTGAAAAAGATCCAGCGCCGGCTCGAACTGACCACCGTCTTCGTGACCCACGACCAACTCGAGGCCTTGTCTCTCGGCGATCGGGTGGCCGTGTTGAAAGATGGACTTGTGCAGCAGGTCGGCACGCCGCATGACATTTTCAGCGATCCCGCCAACCTGTTCGTGGCGCAATTCATCGGCACTCCGCCCATGAACGTGTTGGACGGCCGCATGCTCGAAAAGGCCCGCAAGCGGTTGCGCAATACCGCCACTCGGCAGGACCCGGGCCGAATTCTGCTCGGCATCAGGCCGGCCCACATCCGCGTCTCCACCGACGGCGAGGGGCTTTTCGACGGCAACATCAGTCTGATTAGCTCGCTCGGCAACGAGAACCTGCTCTACATCGATGTAATGGGTCAGCAAATCCTGGCCTCGGTGACCGATGCCGGCCGCTTTAAAGAGGGCCAGACCGTCCAGATTGATTTTGACGAAACAACCCTCTTTTCGTTTCGAAAGGAAGACGGCGGCAGAATCCGGTGAAAGATTGGTGTCGGAAAGCGAAGCGGATTTTACGGCAAATCAAAATGCCGGCGGATTGAGTTGGTTCATCTGGTTCAGGATCCAGCCGGCGCGGGCCCGCATGTAGGGGGAGGGGCGATCGATGCGCAGCTGCCGGGGATTCGGCAGGGCCGCGGCGAGCAGGGCGGATTGGGTCCGGGTGAGACGGTCGGGGGTTTTTTTGTAGAATGCCTCGCTGGCGGCCGCGATGCCGAAAACACCGCGGCCGAATTCGGCGATGTTCAGGTAGACCTCGAGAATGCGGCGTTTGGGCCAGATCGTTTCGATCAGCACGGTGAAGTAGGCCTCGATCCCCTTGCGCACGAAGCTTTTTCCCGGCCACAGGAACAGGTTCTTGGCCACCTGCTGAGTGATTGTGCTGGCGCCGCGAATTCTTTCACCCTTCTGGCGTTCTTCCCAAGCCTCTACGATCGAGTGCGGATCAAATCCCCAATGGACCGGAAACTTCTGATCTTCCGCCGCTATCACGGCCTGGGAGGCGTGCGGCGAAATGGTGCGCCAGTCCGTCCACCGGTAGCGGGTTGTATAGTCTTTGCTGCCGCTCCAACGGGCCTGAACGGTCTTCTGCAGCATGAAGGCGGTGGTCGGCGGCGGCATCCAACGCAGGACAACGACCGGCAGAACGGTGGCGGCGAGCCCAATGACGACCAGACGTTTTAATATCCTCAACGGTCGGCGGCGTTTTCTTTTACTCCTTCTTCCGCTCCAAGGGTAGAGTGCTCGCAGATCTTTCATATGAAGTCTAAGGGGTCCATTAAGATAAGAACGGATCAAGGTCTATGGGGTGTGAATCCGTAACGAGCATAGATGGCCTGAGCCGCAGAAGAAAGTATGAACTCCAGAAACTTTTGGGCATTTTCAGGATGCGGGGCGGTTTTCAGCCGGCAGACGTAATAATTGATCTGATCCCGCTGATCGAGAGCCGCACCCGGCTGAACCTCATCGATCGGCAGCGCGAGTGACCTGGCGTGATGGATTTCGGTTGCCCAGACCGGCCCGACGTCCGCCGTACCGTCGGCGATCCGCAGCGGGGTTTCCCGGTGGTGGACAACCGTCATCAACGTGGTGCCCGCGGTCCTTTTTTCTTCCATGATGCGATGCACCAGGTGCTCACCGCCGGCCTCACGGTACATGTCCAGGATGTGATGGGCGATGTCCTCGTTGGCGGGATCGGGATGAGAGATGCGAATCTCCGGTCGCCCGAGGTCGGTGACGGCCGCAATGTCGGCGGGATTGCCGGCCGGAACCATCAGCGAGAGCCGGTTGTGAAGGTACAGCCGGTAGTCGTCCGGTTCGATGTGTCCGGCGTCCGACAGCTGTTGCATGGCCTTTTCGCTGACCGCGGAGTAAATGTCCGGTGTCATTCGCAGCAAGCGGTCCTGGAACACCGCCCCGCCGGCGAGGATCTGCTTGAGCGCCATACCGGGCGGCAGCGTTTCGTAGAAGATTTTCCCTATCTCCGGGCTGGCCTCCCGAAAGGCCGAGACGATATCGGCCATGGCCATAAACTGGTTGCCGGCCATAAAAAGGACGAGATCCGCGGTTTCGGCCGCTTCCAAATTGTGCAGATCATCCCCCCGCTCAGTCGGTATCACCGGCCATTTGCTTTCCGGCATCGATTTATTTCTCCCTGTTCTCAAAATAGCGGCGCAGCCGCGTTTCATAAAATCGTGCAACGATTTTATTCGAACCCCGGCTTCAACATCCGGGTGATGTCCTCCGGGAAGGCCATGCAGAGCGTTTCGTTGAAGAGGTTGCGCAGGGCCCCGATGTCCGGAGTTCCCAGGGACTGGTTGAAGAAAGTCCGCGGGGAAAAGAGCAGGTGGAAGCGGGAGAAGCTGTCGGACAATCTACCGGTGAAAAAGTTCATATTGAAGCTGAAAATCCCCATCTTGTCGTAGGCTTCCATCAGACGGCATAGCCCGACGGCGATGTCGGCAAGGTCCTGATCGCTCAGCCCCAGCGTGCCGTTCACCCCGTCGACCACGGCCAGAACGTCACCGGCCACCCCGAGCGGTGCATAGCTGAGCAGCCAGTCGGTGCGGCCGATGCGGCCCAGGTATCGTTCTCCCGCCTCCCGTTCACGGGCCACGAGATCGTCCCAGTAGTTGGATTGGTTGCGCTCCAGGTAGGTCTTTGCCGCCGTCAGTTCTTCGCGCATCAGGTTGGGGGCCGACGAGGTGGTGAAGACCTGCAGGTGAGCGTGGATCAGGGAACTGCCCGAAGGCGGCATGTAGTTCCAGTTGATTAGATGGTAGACCGATTCGGGGTGGCCCAATGCCTCTATCCGCCGGAAAAAGGCCATTGCCAGCTGAAACGCTTTTGTGATCCGCTGAGGCTCGATTTCCGTCATCGGGAAATAGTGCCTGGACCCCATTGTGGCCACGGCTCCCAGACTGTCATAGGGGGCGATGTTGGGGAACAGCACCATGTCCTCGGCGGTCATGCGCCCCTCGGCGATAATTTCGGGCGGAAAACAGGGCGTCACCTGCATGACCCGTTCGGCGCAGAAAGGGCAGGTCTTTTCGGTGCCGGCGACAATTTTTTCAAAATCGGGCTTTTCCCATTGCAGTTTCATGAAATGGCAGATTCGCGCGGTTCTTCCGGTCAGTGGGTCTTCCCGGATTTCGCTCGGAATCGATCTGCGGGCCATCTCTTTTGCGGGATTGAGCACAACCGTTTCTTTTTTTTGGGCCTTGAATTCCATAATATCTCCCCGGTTTTGAAGGTTCAGGACGAATTTCTGTTCGGTGATCGGCTGCCCCCACTGGCGCACCGCGTGCTCCTGAACGAGGCGAAATCCGATCTCTTCGTACAGCCTGCGGGCGTGGGTCAGCCCCTCGAAGGTCCACAGGAAAATGGAACGATATCCCTTGCGCCGGCAGAAGGCAACCGCTTCTTGTATCAGCGCCCGGCCGATGCCGCTGCCTTGACGGGCCGGCACGACGATGAACCAGCGCAGCCGCGCCCCCTCTGTGTCGGAGAGCTTAGCGTCGATGGCGATGGATCCGGCAAACCGCCCGTCCGAATCGGCCACCCACAGTCCGTCGCGGTCTACCTGAAATTCACTCATGAAGTCGGAGAGTTCAAGGGCGACCTGGGACTCGAAACTCGCATCGAATCCCCAGTGCTCATGGTAATAGACCGCATGGGCTTCCGTAATTCTTCCGATGGTGCCCGGCGTGTAGCCCTGAAAATCGAGCCGACCGGTTGACGTCGGTGACATGAGATCAAATCATCCCTTTGCGGACGGATTCGGGTCAATAGAAAATTTCAGTGTAGACCATCGAGTCCGGGAAGCGATCGTCCACGAGCCAGGTGACATCGCGGATCATTTCTCCGCGGCCGCATAGATAAAAGTCGTAGCGGTCGGGCTCCAATTGTAACGCAAGATAATCGGTGACACGTCCGTGAAACGTCCCCGCCTCAGGCGGATCTTCATCGGACAGACAGACGACGTATCGTCGCGCCTTGGAGCGAAACAGAGAAGCGTAATAACATTCGCCGGCTTGCCGGACGCCATGCAAGAGGGTGAAAGCGCTGACGCTGGAGCGGGCCATGGCGACAAAGGGGGCGACACCGGTGCCGGTGGCGACGAAAACCGGCGGTCGCGCAGACGCCCGAAATACGAAATAACCGTGAGGGCCGTTGAAAGTGAAAGCAGTGCCGACAGGGGTCGCGGAGAGCAGCGTCGAAAATCGTCCCGCGGCAACCTGACGGATGCAGAGTACCAGCACGGCTTCATCGGGTGCATTGGCCAGGGAATAATCTCTTTCGAGACCTCCATGGATGAGGCGAATTCTCTGACCGGCCGTGAATTCGAAACCGGAGGGGCGGGAGAAAATCGCTTCAAAGGTATTGTCCGAGAGCCGTCGTCTTTCCAACAGCTTTGTTTCGTATGTGACGTCTTCCAATCACTTTTTCCAGAGGATATCCGCCTCGCCGGCGAGGTGATTGCAGTAGCGGGCAAGCACGAAGAGATAGTCGGAGAGCCGGTTGAGATAGACGAGGACTGCCTGGTAGGCGTCCGGCGTCTGACCGGTCGTCTTGTCTTCGGACAGACCCACCGTATGCCGTTCAGCCCGTCGGCAGACGGTTCTGGCGACGTGGGCCAGGGCGGCAGGCATGCGGCCGCCGGGAAGGATAAACCCTTTTAGCGGCGGCAGGTTTTGATCCATGCGGTCGATGGCCGTTTCCAGGTAAAGGCTCTTTTGTTCGTCGAAGGGTTCGAGGGCCGCGGCCGAGGGAGACCCGGGTGTGGTGGCCAGGCAGGCACCGATATGAAAGAGATCCGATTGAATCTGACGGATTTCGGCGATGCTTTCATGGCTTTCTTCCAACGCGGCGGTGAGCGCGCCGAGGCATGAATTTAGCTCGTCGAGGTCACCGTAAGCCTCGGTGCGGAGGTTATTTTTGGCCACTCTTTCGCCGCTGAACAGACTTGTTTTTCCCCGATCACCACTGCCGGTATAAATTTTCATCACTTCCTATCTTGCGCTTGTTATCGAACTGGTCAGCTGCTTAAGTGCCCAGCATAAAGATAATTCCTCATCTTCGATAGAATGTTTGACCACCTTCGGGCAACAGGCGTTCGGTACTGCTGCCGGCGGTCGCAAGCGGTCAAGGAAGCCGTCTGACCGCGAGCATGGTGATGTCATCGAACTGTTCCGCGCTGCCGATATGCGCTTCGAGGGCTTCGGAAATATTTTTCAGCATTCCTTCCGCTGAATAGCCGCCGGCCTTGAGCAGTCTCAGGAGTCTCTTTTCACCGAAAAATTCGCCCTGGACCATCCGGGCTTCGGTGACCCCGTCGGTGTAGCCGAAAAATATGTCACCCGGCGCCATGGACGTCTGTCGCATCTCCAGGTTCGCATCGGCCTGCACGCCGACTGCCGGTCCGGTCGGGCCGAGGTGAGCTTTTATGGTGCCGGCGTTGTCCAGGATATAGGGCGGGTCGTGTCCGCCGTTGATGTAGCTCAGCTCCCCGGTCGACGGGTTCAGCACCCCGAAGAAAAGAGTGGCGAACATGGCCAGGTCTTCGTGGTTCTTGACGATGTAGGCATTTGTCAGCCGCACGGCCTCAAGGGCCGTACGGTGCGCAAGACGGACGTCAGCAGGTGCTTCCGGTGACGTACTGTTTTCCGGTGATTCGGTTATGTGACAATCGAGGCCCTGCAGGGAGGTTTGGCCGGAGAAGATCCGGATGAGGCTGCGGAAGAGCGCCATGAAAAGCGCCGCACCGACCCCCTTGTCGCAGACATCGGCTATGACCAGTCCCACCGAACCGCCCGGAAGTTCGAAGACATCATAGAAATCTCCCGAAACCTGGCGGGCGGGTTCGATGAAAGCCGCAAACTCCCAGCCTGTCCGCTGCGGCAGCATCGCCGGAAGGAAATTTTTCTGCATTTCCCGGCCGCGCTCCATCTCGGTGTTCAAGGCCTGCGTATAGGCCCTGACCTGTTCCAGGCTCTGCTGTAAGGCGGCCTCGGCCTTGCGGCGTTCGCTGATGGCTTCCGATATCCGCCGGTACATCTGGTTGAAGGCCGCAATCACGTCACCCAGTTCGTCCCGCCGGTGCACCGACGCGGCATAGAAATCCGGGGTCGAGCGATCGTTGCTGATGGCCTCACCGGCCAGCACCAGATCTTTTCTCAGTCGCAAAATCGGGGTGACGACGATCGGCTGCATGGCGCTCCAGGCGCCGACGGTGACGAAAATCGATATGATGAGGATCAGTCCGGCAATGCGCAGAATGAACGCCTCCAGTTCACGCTTTACCGCGGTAGCATCCTGCCGCAGGACGAGAACGTTGGCCTTCTTCAGCTGCGGTTGCCGCCAGGCCATGTCAATGCGGCGGCCATCCGGGCTTTTCGCCTGCTGCACCCCTGCGGCGGTAACTTCGGAAAACGAGATATCGGGAGGCTCTCCGAAGCTGCCGATCCTGTCGCCATCGAGGTCGTAGAGGGTTCCGCCGACGATTTCGGAGCAGCCCTGCAATTGCCTGACCTGGTCGAAAACCTGCGACGCGCCGGCCGTGTCCGGCACCAGGGTCATGAGTACTTCGATCTGGGCCCACGCCACTGAGCGCATCTGCTGAAGAAGCTCCTTTTCCCGCTTCATGGTGGACGGGATCAGGATGATCGTTTCTATCACCACGACGCTCACAAACACGTAAAACACAATTCGCCGCGACAGTCGCGATCGGGTCGGCTTCAGCCACCGCTTTAAAGCATTTATCATTAATTGATCCTTTGGCAACGAGGCCAGGTCCATTGCTGCTCTTTCGTGATCCTTTGAGTATACAAAACCATTCTGTGAGTCAAACCAAAATCCGCCGGTAACTTCCGCGCGGTTTCCGGCAACCCCTGCTTCACCGCACAGCCGTTTTCGGTGAAACTGTACATGGAGCCGGGTGACCGGGTTTTAAAGTGATCAACTGTTTGAGCGCTTTAAAACCCGGTTAACCGGCGTAATCTTTAGGATTCTTATTTTCACCGAGAACTACTGTTCACCGCGGCGTCGCCTTGACTTGCCGTACCCAAAAAATTACAGTGACCCGTCACAACCACGCCGTTGCGGTCGAAAAACGGATGACGGTGAGGCGGTAACGAGTGTCCATCCATAAATGGCCTTTTTTCCACTGGATCCCGCCATGGGCGGGATTATCCGCGGGTTTCCGGCTGCGGCGCACGTACAGTACGCCTCGCCGGAAATCCCGCGGCGGGATGCGGCCTTGCCCAGCGAAAAAAATTCACATTTATGAATTGGACACCAACAGTGCCATTTAATATTCGTAGATGGACACTATAGAATCTTTTGAAGAGAAAACTCAACATTGCTGTTCGTGAACTGGTCGAGTTTGTCTGCCGTTCCGGGGACTTGACGGTTTCATTTTCCGGGGCCCGGCGTGCGGTCGAGGCGATCCGCGCCCATCAAAAGATCCAGAATTCGCGGCCGCAAACCTATCGTCCGGAAGTCTCGATTTCCCTGCAGCATGAGTCCGACGCTATTTTATTGCGCATCAGCGGCCGTATCGACGGGGTTTTCAGCGAAACCGATGCCGGCGGGGCGACCCGCACCGTCATCGACGAGATCAAGACCACCGACCGCGATCTCGATCAACTGGCGGCCGAGCAGAACACCCTGCACTGGGGCCAGGTCAAATGTTACGCCTACATGTTTGCGGTCGAGCAGCAGCTGACGAACATCGACGCACAGCTGACCTATTACCACATCGATTCCGGTGAAACGCGCGAGGTGCGGCGGACATTCACCCTTGATGAGCTGTCCGATTTTTTTCGCGATCTGATCGACCGCTATCTTGGCTGGGCGACGATCCTCATCGACTGGCAGCAGCGGCGCGATGCTGCCATCCGGGCGCTCGCCTTTCCGTTCGCCGGTTATCGGCCGGGACAACGCCCCATGGCGGTGGAGGTCTATCGGACGATCCGCTCCGGCGGACAGCTCATCATCGAGGCGGCAACCGGGATCGGTAAGACCATGGCGGTGGTTTTTCCAGCCGTGAAGGCCCTGGCGGAAGGGCTGACCTTCAAGATATTTTACCTGACGGCCCGGACAACCGCCCGCTCCGCCGCCGAGAAGGCGCTCGCGTATTTGAGCCGCAGCGGCCTGCGTCTCAAATATCTGACGCTGACCGCCAAGGACAAGATCTGCTTCAATCCCGGAAATGAATGCAGCGGAGAGGGCTGTGAATTCGCGCACGGTTACTACGACCGCCTGCGCGAAGCCCTGCCGGAGATTTTCAGCCACGATGCCATGGACCGTCCTTTCATCGAAGAGGCTGGCCGCTCCTACCGTCTGTGCCCGTTCGAGCTGTCCCTCACACTAGCGGTCTACGCCGACTGCATCATCTGCGACTATAACTACGCGTTCGATCCGCGGGTCTACCTGCGGCGATTCTTCCTCGAAGGCGCCGGTGACTATACCTTTTTGATCGACGAGGCCCACAATCTCGTCGATCGTTCCAGGGAGATGTTCTCGGCCGAGATTTTCAAACAGCCCTTCCTGAAACTGCGGCGCGAGGTACATGACACTCTCCCGCGGCTCTATAAAAGCATGGGGCGGGTCAACTCGCAGATGCACCGACTCAAAGAATCGGTCACAGCAGGGACGCCAACATGGTCCGACAAGAGACTGCCGGATGATCTTTATCCTGCTCTGAGGAGATTTTCGCAGTTGGCCGAGGAGTGGCTCGGGCGCAACGAAAAAGCCGTATTCCGCGAGGCGCTGCTCGACCTCTACTTTGCGGTGATCGCCTTCATCCGTGTCTTCGAGGCCTACGATGCGAGTTACGTCACCTGTTACGAGAAACAGGATGCGGACCTTAAGGTCAAACTTTTCTGCGTCGACCCGTCCGGGCAGCTCGGTGATGCTCTCGGCCGGTGTCGGGCAGCGGTTTTTTTCTCCGCCACCATGACGCCGGCGGCCTACTTTAAAAAAATGTTCGGCTGTCAACCGTCGGCCGTACACCGTCATTTTCCGTCGCCGTTTGCGGCTGCAAACCTCGGGCTGTTCATCTTAGACCGGGTTTCGACCTATTTCAAACAGCGTCCCGGTACGGCACCGGTTGTGATTCGGTCCGTCGAGGCCACGATCCGCCGGAAAAAGGGCAATTACCTTCTATTTTTTCCGTCCTACGACTACATGCGCCTCGTCTATGAAGGCTTCAGGGAAACGTGTCCCGAGGTGGATACGGTCCTCCAGACGCCCGGCATGCCCGAGACCGACCGCAGCGCTTTTCTGGACCGTTTCTCACGCGACAACCCGGAGACGCTGGTCGGTTTCGCCGTCATGGGCGGCATCTTCGGTGAGGGCATCGACCTCGTCGGGGAGCGGTTAAGCGGGGCGGTGATCGTGGGGGTGGGGCTGCCCGGCATTTCGCTGGAAAAAGAGCTGATCCGCGACTATTACGAGACGGCGCTCGGGGCGGGGTTCGAATTTGCCTACATGTACCCGGGCATCAATCGGGTTCTTCAGGCCGCCGGCCGGGTCATTCGGTCGGAATCCGATCGGGGGGTTGTCCTGCTGATCGATCAACGGTTCGGGACAGTGCGCTACCACGCTCTTTTTCCTTCGGAGTGGCGTCCTGTGGTACCGCGCAGCGATGACGATTTAAAAATCCAACTGGATCGATTTTGGACCAAAACAGGACCCACGTAGGGTAAAAAGGTGTCAGATTAACCCATCTGTTTTCAAAAGCATCGATAGCGTTTTTTTCAGCCCTGCCGGTGTTCATCCAGCTGCTTTTTGAGTTCGGGCAGAATTTCAAAGAGATCGCCTACGGCATAATAGTCGCAGTTGGCCATGATGGCGGCGTTTGCATCGGAGTTGATGGCAATGATCATCTTGGCGGTTTTCATCCCGGCAAAGTGCTGGACGGAGCCGGAAATACCGACGGCGATGTAAACCTTGGGGTTCACCTTCACCCCGGTCTGGCCCACTTGCATGGCATAGGGAACCCAGCCGTTGTCCACGGCTACCCGTGAGGCGCCCACGGAGGCGTTCATTTCTCTGGCGCACTCGAAGAGCATTTTAAAGTTTTCACCGCTTTTCAAACCCCGCCCGCCGGAGATGATGATGTCCGACTCGGCCAGGTACTGGGCGCCGTTTCCGTCGCTGCGGGTTTCGAGCACTTGGTACCCGGTGCCTCGATTCTCCTCGAAGGCGAATTCAATGATATCGGCTTCCGTCGGTGCTTTCTTTGGGGTGACGACATTGGCCCGGATGCCGTAAATGAAATGACGGCCGGTCAGGGCGATGGTGGCGATGGTTTTCCCCGAATACTGAGAGGTCTTCACCCGGTGACCGTCCAGGTCGATTTCGGTGCAGTCCATTATCAGCGGTGCATCCAGTCGGGCGGCGATGCGCGGCAGCAATTCCCGGCCGGCGGGACTGGTGAGGCCGATCAGGTTGGTGATCTCAAATTGCTCGAAGGCGGCCACTACCGCAGCGGACTGGATGGCGGGATCCCAGCCTTGTTTGCCGGTGCAGATGTTGATGATTCGGGCCACCCCGTAGGCTTCCAGCGACGCTTTGGCCTCGGCGGCCGATGCGTCCACGACCAGGGCGATGAGGTGCCGGTTTTCTCCGCGGGCAGCAGTCGCCATGCCGAAATTGGCCTTCTTGACGCGGCCGTCCTTGAATTCAATGAGCAGTCCGATCGATTGTATGATCAAATTACCTTGGCCTCGTTTTTCAGGATGTCAACAATTTGTGCGGCAATGTCGGCAGCGCTGCCGGTGAGCGCTTTGGGGGCGCGCTGTTCCACGGCAGGCACCAGTTCTTCGATTTCCATACCGGCCGCCGGTTTCTCAATTGCCAGTTCGGCCATGCCGATCTTCCTGACCGATTTTTTGCGAGATTTCATGATGTTCGGAATAGTCGGGTAATTGGGCATGTTCAACCCTTTGCCGGCACCGATGACGCAGGGGGTGGTCATTCGGACGACGTCGATGGTTCCCGCCTCCCGTTCGCTTTCCACCCGTACGCTGCCGTTGTCCACAACCACCTTGACCACGTTGGTGGCAACGGGCAGCCCCAGGTTGGCGGCCAACCGGAATTGGGTCTGCATGCCCTCGTTGTCGATGGATTCCTTGCCGGTGAAAATGATCCACGGTTGGCCGTCGGCCCTGATGGCGGCGGCCAGGGCGCGGGAGGTGAAGATGCTGTCGTGGGACCGTTCGGTCTCGATCAATATGCTGCGGTCCGCTCCCATGGCCATGGCCGAGCGCAGGGTGTTTTCCGCGGCCGGTTTTCCCAGGCACACGGCGACCACTTCGACATCTGCACACGCGGCCTTGATTTTAGCTGCTTCGGTGACGGCGTGCTCGTCGTAGGGGTTCAACAGGAAGGTGATATTTTCGTTGATCCCGTTCTTTCCCTCGACGGTGATGGTGGCCGCCGAATCCGGCACGTGTTTGACGCATACGTAGATGTTCATGGTGTTCATGCCACCTCGTCCTTGATAGATGTAAATGAAAACGGGTCTGCCGCGGCAGACCCGTTTTTATTTAATGGCAACGCACCCCAATATCAATAGCGGATGCCACCGCGTTATCCGTTGACGGAAAAGCTGGAGTCGTAGTTGATCTCACGCTTGCGGGAGAAGAAGCCCACATCCAGGTTGCGGCCGGTGTATTTCATCTTGAACTGGAAGGGCTCCTTGTCGTGGTCCAGACCCTTTTCGCAGGCATCGATCAGTTCAGCCATCATGGCGCCGACCACCGGGGCGTTCTTGTACTGGTTGCCGCTGGTGCCGACGGCCATGTAAAAGCCGCCCAGGTCGGACTTGTCGTAGATCGGGATCCAGTCGTCGGAGCAGTCGTACAGGTCGCAGACACCCTTGGGCTGGTTGGGCACCTTCAGGGTGGGGATGCGGCGTCCCAGGCGATAGCACTGGGCTTTCCACTGTTCTTCGGACAGCTGGTTGTCGCGGCCGTGAGCGCCTCTGCCGGCGTAAAACTCGTCCGGATCCACCCACTCCTGGGGATCACATTCCGGGTCTTCGGAACCGATGAGAAACAGGTTGCCCACTTCCGGTCGATAGTAGCAGCCGATGTCGCCATCGCTCTGATGGTAGCCGTCTTTATGGTAATCATAGTCTTCGGGTGAGGGGCAGTACATGACTTCGTGGCGCAGGGCCTTGGTTTTGATATTGCATCCCTCCCAGACTCCCGGGGCCATCTGATTGATCTTGAAGGAATGGGGACCGGCACAGTTGACGACAATACGGGCATCGATTTCGGTGCCGTCGGAAAGGGTGATGCCCTGAACCTTGCCTTCGGCGGCGCGGATCTTGACCACCTCGGCGTTGAAGATGAACTCGGCGCCCTTGGCTTCGGCGGCGCGCATGATGTTGTGGGCCGACAGGGCCGGGTCATTGACGTAACCGCCTTCGGGACAGAACAGCCCGCCTTCGAGCATGTTGGTGGGTTCTTTCCAGAAGGCCGGGTCCTCGGGACGTTTCACCGGCCAGAACTCGTGCAGGTCAAGAACCGGCACCATCTTCAGGATTTCTTCATTGGCCAGCTCCTTGTACTGGACCCCCACCGCATCGTAGTGCTTTTTGACGTTTTGCCACTTATGCCCCTTGGATTTGAGCAGGAGGGAACCGACATTCATGAATTTGGCCAGGCCCTTTTCATCCTTGACATGATCCAGGTAGTTTTCCCAGTCCAGCCAGTATTTGAAGCCCTCATAGGCGAAGGCTACACCGTCTTCGGTGGAGTAGTGGGCTCGGACGATGGCACAGGATCCGGACGTTGATCCTTCGCCGGCATCGGACTGCTTGTCGACGTTCAAGGTTTTGTAGCCCATCTTTGACAGCTCGTAAGCGATGGGGGAGCCGATGACACCGGCCCCGATGATAATGGCGTCATACTCTTTGGTCATGATGTCCTCCCTCAAGTCTAATGCGTGAATGGTAGATCAAAGTAAAAATCGATTAACCATTCCGGTAAAGTTTAAAAGCAAAATAAACGCCGGAAATAACCTAAAATCAATTTTTTTAAGTTTTTTACCGCACGATTGTTATCCCTGCAACCCCTGAATCCAGCTGTTGAAGCGATTTTCGCCGGCCGGTCGGAGACCGGATTCGGAGCCGGCTTCCAGCACGGCGTGGACCATGCTGTCGCCATATCCACGGCTGCAGGTCAACAGGAACCCGCCGCTGCCGTCGGCAGATTTATCCAGGGTGACGATCTGGCAGGGAACGTGGCAAAAGGGGCCCTGCACCAAGAAAGGCGCTTTTTTGCCCGGATCCATGAAGTCCAGGCCGGTCAACTTTTCGGCGATAAAAAACACCCTGGGGCCGAAGAGGGCCATAAAGACCGTCGATTCGGTGACGTCGGTGTAACCCGAAAAATCCGGCATGGCCGGTGCCGAGTCGCCCAAGTTATAAATGGACGCCTGGGTGCGGTTCATGCGGTTGACCAGCGTTTTATCGGCAAAGGTGCACGCGCCCGGGTCTGCCGGAACGGCCAGGCCACAGGGGGTCATCTCGCCGACCTTGTTGCTCTGCAGGTCCCAACGGGTCTTGTGGGCCAGATCCACCAACCAGGGTCCCTGGCCCTCTTCGTCGTATTCCAGTGCCACCGTCCAGTTGTCGCGTACCTCTGTCTTGATGGGACTGACGTTGAACCGCACCGGGGATTGTCTTTTTATTTCAGCCATGATGGGTACCTCATTTTAATTTTCAGAAAATGATTCTGGGAAGTCCAGAGGGCGGCAGACGTATGTGGTTAACCATCGACGCTCGATAATGCCCCCAAAATCTTTTTCTGGAAAGGTTACATTTTCATCCGTTTGCCTTCGGGATCGTAAAAGGGCATGGGAACGATTCCGGCGTGCAGCCGCACGCCTTTGCACTCATCCTCATAAATCTCCAGCCGGGTGCCGACATCCGCCAGCTGGGATTCCACCAGGGCCATACCCACGGCCTGGCCGGTGGTGAAGCTTTTGCGCATGGTGGCCACGTAGCCGCGCACTTTGTCGTCAACGATCAGGGCGCCGTCACGAGCGGGCCGGTTGTCGTCTTCCATGCGGATGCCGACCAGCTTGAGTCGGCCGACATCTTTTTCGGCCTGGTTCAGGGCCACGGCACCAACGGTCTTGGCATCGGTCTTCTTGCGGTCCCATAGAAAGCCCAATCCCAGATCGATCAGGTTGGTGCGCTGTTCGGATTCGGAGCCGAGAATGACGTGGCCCTTTTCCATGCGCAGCACGTTCTGGGCTTCCACGCCGAAGTTGCGGATATCGAACTCGGCGCCGGCCTCTTTCAGCATGTCCCAGACCGCCTGGGTATAGGAGGAGGGCAAGTGCAGTTCGTAGGAAAGTTCGCCCACGAAGCCCAGGCGCATGGCGCGCGCGGAGATGGTGTCTTTGATGAAAAATTCACGGTACCCGGAGAAGGGAAAGGCCCCGTTGGAAAGGTCGATATCCACGGCTTTGGCCAGAACCTTGCGGGCATTGGGGCCGGAGAGGTTGATCACGCCCATGGCGTCGGTCAGATTGACCAGGGCGAAATCCCAGCCGTCGAAACGGGTGTGGTAACGGATCCATTCCACCGTCTGCCCGGCCCGGGCAGACGAGGTGGTGAAATAGTAGTCGTTTTCACCCAGCTTGACCACCACGCCATCGTCGATGACGCAACCGTCGTCGTTGCACATGGCCGAGTATTTGATGCGGCCCTCCTTGATCTTGCTCATGTCCGACACATAGACCCGCTGCAGGGCTTTGAGGGCGTCGGGTCCGTGGATACGGAACTTGCCCAGGGTCGAGCCGTCCAGGATGCCCACGTTGTTGCGCACGTTGAGGATCTCTTCCTTGCAGTCGACGTCTTCGGAAAAGTAGCGCGCCCGCTGCCAGACGCCGATGTTGCGGAAGATGCCGCCCTCCTTGATCTGAGAGTCGTGCAGCGGAGTGTGCTTGAACATGTGGTGGTTGTAACCGGCATAGGTCGCAATGAAGGTGGGCACCAGCGGCGGGCGCACCGTGGTAGGCACTGGTGTATTGATGGATGCCGTGTACCTGGCTACGAACAGCGGCAGGTTGTGCCCCGGAATGCCGCCCTGGCCCGGGCCGGTGCCGGCCGAGGTAAAGCGTTTGATCAGCTCGGGGACATCGAAGCCCATGTCGACGGCCTGCTTGATGTTTTTGACCGTGGTGTCTTCATCAAAGCAGATGAAGCTCTTGCGTCCCTTGACCGGGGCGGTGACCAGCTTGCAGCCGCGCTCCGGGCCGGGGAGGGTCGCTACGGCCTTTTGGGTTTCGGCAACCGCCGTGCTCATGTCCGCACCGGTAGCAGCGGCCGCCTTGAGGCCGGCCAGGCGACCGGAGGCTTCGATGGAAGCGGGGTTGTTGACGCCGGTGAGTCGGCCGGCGGGGAACATCTTTTCGGGCAGATTTGTCGGCAGGAAGTAGCCGGTGCGGCTGTCGTAGCCCATTTTGGCCCCGGCCAGAATAAAAGGACCGGTCAGCGGCGTAAGTCCGGCGGATGCCACCAGCAGGTCGCAGGGAAGCTGACGCTTGACGGTACCCTCCACGGTGGAGAGGGTGACCTTTTCCACCTGCTGGGAGCCGTGAGCTTCGGCCGCCACCCAGCCTCTGAGGGCCGGGATTTTACGCTCGGCCAGGGCCAGCATCAGCCCGGGATCCTGGCCGTCTTCGCGGATGTCGGCCACACAGTTGATTTTCAGCCCCAGGTCGAACAGGTCGACGGCGGCTTCGAGACCCAGATCATGGCCTACGGAGAAGACCGCCTCGCTGCCCGGCAGCAGGCCGTAGGTACGGGCCAGGCGATGGGCGCAGCCCACCTGCATGACGCCGGGGCGCTCGTTGTGGTCGAAAATCAGGGGGCGCTCGATGCAGCCGGTGGCCACGACGACGCTCTCGGAGCGGATTTCGATGTAGCGCTCGGCGAAGACATCGTCGTCTTTGCCCACCTGGAAGGCGGTGATGAGGTTGTTGTTGTAAGCCCCCACCATCGAGGTGTGCTTGAACACCCGGATGTTGCCGGTCTGTTCCACCTTCGCGGCCAGTTCACGGGCCCGTTCGTAAAGAGGCTTGCCGTCGCTGGTGGTGCTGGCCCGGTAGTCGAAGCATCCGCCCAGATGGGGGCGGGATTCCAGCAGAACCACCCGCAGGCCCGACTCGGCGGCGGACAGGGCGGCGCTCATGCCGGCGGCGCCGCCGCCGATGACGGTGACATCGGCATTGATATACATTTCCTCGTACCGGTCCTTCATCTGGTAGTCGGCGGATATGACTCCCAGACCGGCGGCCTTGCGGATCTGCTTCATGGCCACGGGCCACATTGACGCGGGCTTGTGCATGGTCTTGTAGTAAAAACCGGCCGGCATCATCCAGTCCAGCTTGTCGATAAAAGCCAGCCAGTCACGATCCGCCGACCCCTTGACATTCTGCTCTTTGACCACCATTCCGTCCTTGAGCAGCATGTTTTCCGTGCGCACGTTGGGGACGCCGTCGACGGCCATGCAGGTGTTGCTGCACTCGCCATCCAGGCTGTAGAGCCCGCGGGGGCGGTGGTATTTCAAACTGCGTGCAAAGATCCTGACGCCATTGGCGAAAAGGGCCGTTGCAACTGTGTCTCCGGCCACCCCATAGACGGTTTTGCTCCGGTGCTTCAGGGACAGTTTCTCCGAGGGGTCGATCCGGAGGGTGGGCAGTTGGTTAAGCCGGTTCATTTGCTCGCCTCCGGTTGTTCCACTTCGCGGTTTTGAGTTGTGTCACGATAGGTGGTGAACCAGGACCCGCATCCATCGCGGTGAAACCACCACTCTTTCTGGACGCCGGCCGTGCACTTGTTCATATGGACGTAGTCACACCAGGCTTGAGGGGTCAGACCCTCTTCCGCCGGTCGCGGTCCCTTGTCTTCTCCCCCATAGCGGAACTCGTAACCGTTGCGCTTGCCGCAGACGGGGCAGGTAAGCGTCAGGGCCATTGTTCAATCTCCTTGGTCGGTATCCATCCATAAACGGCATCTTGCGGCCCAGCTCCGCGTTCTCGAATTTTGGAAATTCTCGACGTAGCGCCACTACGCCTCCGGTTTCCAAAACCCTGCGGCCACGATCTGGGCCACAATCTACCCTTTCTGGATGGACACGATTTTATGTTTAGAATTCCTTGTTTCATAACGGCGATCAGTTGTTCGGCGTGTAGCAGACCAGTTCGGCGGTTTCACCCATCAACTGGTGGTTTTCATAGCGACGCAGGTTGAATGGCTTGAGCATGTCCGGGCAACTGCCGGTGGCCATGTAGGCCGACATGTATTTGCCGACGGCGCTGCACGATTTGAAGCCGAAATAGCCCCAGCCGCAGTCCATGTAAAAACCCTCGATGGGGTCGTTGCCGTCCATTATGGGCGCCATGTCCGGGGTCATGTCGGCCAGACCACCCCAGATGCGCATGAATTTAACAACGCGCAGGCAGGGCAGCCAGTCGGACAGGGCCTCGGCCTGGTGTTTGATGTAATGGGCCGTGTTCTGAGTCGTGTAGTTGGGCCACTGGTCCATGTGGGCGCCGGTGGCGATCTCACCCTTCAGGGTCTGGTTGGCATAGCAGTGGTACGCCCCGGAAGAGACCACGTGGTCGAGCAGCGGTTTCAGAGGCTGGGTGACCATGGCCTGGATGGTGAGCACGGCGATGGGCAGTTTGATGCCCAGCATGTGGTAAATCAAGCCGGCACTGTAGCCGCCGGCACTCACCAGCACCCGCGGGGTGCGGATGCGGCCGCGGGAGGTCTGCACGCCGGTGATCTTGCCGTCTTTGGTGTCGATGGCGGTGGCTTCAGTCTGCTGGTGGATGTGCACGCCGTGTTTGGCGCACCCCTTGGCCAGGCCCCAGACCACGGCGTCATGGCGCACGATGCCGCCGGGGGGATGGTACATGGCCCCGTGGATGGGAAAGGTGATATCTTCGGAGATGTTCAATGCCGGAACCATCTCTTTGGCCTGTTTGGCATCGATCAGGTGGCTCTCAACGCCGTGGAACTGGGCCGTGGCGATGGTCATGCGGGCCGCCTTCATGGCCGCTTCGCTGTGCATGAGGTTGAGATTACCGCAGTTGTTGAACATGAGATTGAAGTCCAGCTCTTTGGTGAGCACCGGCCAGAGGTCAAGTGCCTCTTGGTAAAGCGGAACGTTGTACTGCGTCCGCTGGTTGGCCCGCACGATCGCCGTGTTGCGCCCAGCGCCGCCGAATCCGATGAAGCGCTTCTCAATGATGGCCACATCCGTGAGGCCGTGCTCTTTTGCCAGGTAGTAAGCCGTGGCGAGCCCGTGCAGACCACCGCCGATGATCACTGCATCGTAGCTGGACAGCAGTCTGGGTTTGTTGCCCCACAGGGGCTTGGATTTCCGGATTCGTTTCTTGGCAAGATCCAACATGGATTCCCCTTGTTTCGAGAAAATTGAGTTTCGTCCGGTTCTTAATTGACAGTTTTAATTTCATATGAAATATTTTATGTCAACCAGATGGACCGGGTCGTTTCTCTGCTTCATCACAGCCCGCAAATCTATGTCGTCGGTTCCCGGCTGTCCTACACGTTTGCCTACTATATGGGGTGGTCCCTCACCAAGGTTCGCGGCGGTATTCAAATCTTCAAAGGAAGCGACAAGACAACTCTGGACTGGTTGACCATATCACCGGCAGATGTGCTGGTGGTTCTCATCGCCGTTTCCCGGTACCCCAATGACTTGATCCGCCTGGCTAAACTGGCGAAACGGTTGGGGCAGCGTCTGGTGGTGCTCACGGACAGTACGGCTTGCCCGATCACCCACGAAGCGGACGAAAGCCTGATTGCGCCTTCCCCTCACATCCCCCTGATTGGCTCCCCGACCGCCTTGTCTTGCCTGATCAATTACCTCGTGATTAAATTGGCCAGCCGCCGTGGCAGCGATCTGAAAAAACACCAGGAGAAACTGGAGCAATCCTACTGGGAAAACGATGTGCTCTTCAACATGAAAAAACTGGCATAAATTCAAAAGCGCCATCCTCTTGCTGATTGAAAGTCCACCTGAAGATCTTCTTGTTAAACGCTCATGGGCTTCGGGCCGCCACGGTGCATGAAAATGACGCGCCGGAGCCCGGATGAGCGGTTGCGAAAAGCGGCTGACTGTCTGAGTCGCTTAAGGGGTCTTAGGCCGGACCCTATGCCGATGCCGCTTGGAAGGCACGATCTTCAAGCTCTGCATCCGGATCATTATTTGAGACGGCACTGGTCCGGGCTTAGAGACCCATTGGCGGCGAGTTTCAGCCGTCTTTGGAAACCGTTCATCCGGGCGGAGGTGCCCACCTTTTTACCCGTATTACATACTATTTTCGTACTAAGGAGGAGAAAAAAGCAGAAGCGGATTGAACCCGCTTCATTTTTTATTGACAATAAAATAGCTCCGGTGTTATGGCGTTATTATCCTAATGTGTTAATGAGTTATGAACTGTAGCTTAACAATAAGAAATTATTACAATTGTTTATAATTTTCGACCTGAACGGAAACAGTATTGATGTAACCGTTCACAGGGGTGCAAAGACCGATGCGCTTCAAACCACCTAATTGTACGCGTTTACAGGGTGCCGCAGATGCAAGGCGTCGGGCGCGCAGACGCACTTTTGTACTTCAATGAAGGGATGGCCGAATTCGTCGGCCACAACTACGAAA
>JARFQH010000160.1 GCA_029287875.1 Desulfobacteraceae bacterium
CCATAAAATGGCCTCCCGGACCGACACTGTGAATGACGTCGACCGCCAGCGTTTCTTCATCGACTTTGATTCCCCGCACAAACTGGTTGATCATGTCAAGCACCTCATTGACCAGAACCATATAGGCAGGAGAAGCCAGACTTCCGTGGTCGAGCAAACCGCAGTCGTGAATCAGATTGGCGCCGCTGAGCGCCGCCGATTGGCACGACAGCGTGGCCTCGGCGGCAGCCTGGGAATCCGGCAGTTTGGCGTCGGAACACCCGGCGGTACCAAAATAGGGCAGCTTGATGTACTGGGCCATTTGAGCCAGGGCAGCGCCCATCAGGATCATCTCCGGTGCGCCATAGGAGAATATCGTCGTGCGCATGTCCATGACGGTGGCAAAGGCGCCGTAGATAAAGGGGGCTCCCTGGCGCACCAGCTGGGTGATCACCAGGCCGCTGAGGGATTCGGCCGTTCCCTGTACGACGGACCCGGCAAAAGAGGCCGGACTGGTGCTGCCGGCCTGGGGCGCGCCATAGCAAATCTGGGGAATTCTTTTTTCGGCGCAAAAAATCATTTTTTTCAAGGTATTTTCGGTGAACGTCAGCGGTGAAATCGGATCGGCCAGCATGACGATCGTCGGGGCGTTCAGGAACTGTTTTTCGCCGCCGGCGATGATGATCGCCATTTCATAGATTTCCTCGAGGCCTTCAATATCCTGGCAGCAAAAAACCATGGGTTTCTCGCTGTATGTCATCGCTTCTTTCAAAACCAGCCGATCGGCAAACTCGGCGGGCACATCATCCGCCATACCGAAAGTCATCCCCCACGCATAATTGGGCAGCGCGTCGAGCAAGGTTGCCGTCGTGCGACAATCATCGAGCCTGAATTTCCGACGTTCGCGGGTGAAAGGTTCGAGGTAGTCGAGGCAGTCAAGGCTGGCACCGAACCAGCTTCTGTTGCCCTCGAGCTTCACCGAACGCTCGCCGCTGCGTTTTCCCAGCACGATGCGTGAAGGGGCCTTGCGCAATGCGTCTTTTACCATCCAGTCCGGGATACGCACCAAATCGTTATCAACCCGCGCGCCGGCGCCGTCCAACAATTCCAGCGCCCGCGGATGGTCGATCTTCACCCCGGTGCGCTCCAGCACTTCCATGGTGGCCGAATAGACTTCTTCAATATCTTCCGGATGGAGCACATTGAGTCTCGGCTTCATCTTCGGCTCAAAACGATCTATCATAGTGTCGCCCTCCAAGTGCCACATGACCCGGCACGACTCGAACGCCGTGGTCATCCCGGACCCCGAGCGAAGCCCTCCGCCTCGTCGTAAAAGCGACAAGAACCCGGAGCACCGATTGCCGCATTGGGAATAAATCTTAAACAACTTGAGTGAAATTCTTGCTTTCAATCAATATACAACAAGAGCAAGAGCAAGGGCAAGAAAATGAATAACCGAATTTATTGTTTTTTATTCTTTTTCGCAAGAATTTAATATGATGCGGACGCGATCGTAGAATTCTTTCACATGGTCGTGCATGATCTTCCGGGCCCGGACGGCATCTCGGCTTTTGATCGACTCCACCATTTCTAAATGCTCGGCAACGGCGGTGGGTAAACTGTCGAGTTGCGGTAAGGCCATGTACCAAAGGCGTTGGGAAAGACCGAAGAGATGTTCCAGGATTCGAATCAGGTACTTGTTCTTGGCCGCCCGCACGATGGCCTGATGAAATTTATGATCCACGTCCAGCAGGCGGCGGCAGTCACTGGGGTCGGTGGTCGCCTGTTCTTGGCGCAGGGCCTCGAGCACCGTCATATCATCTGCTGTGGCGCGCCGGGCGGCAAGGCCGGCGCAGAGCGGCTCCAGTGTCAATCGCACTTCACTGATTTGCTCCAGGTCGGGTAGATTGATGTCGGCCACGTAAAGACCGTGGCGGGGTGTGATGACAATCAGCTCGTCATGAGTGAGTAATTTGAGGGCTTCACGAACAGGGACAGCGCCCATATGCAGGTCTTCGGCCAGCTGTTGTTCGTTGGCCAGCGTTCCGGGGGCCAGTTCCAAGGTGATGATGGCTTCCCGTATCCGATCATAGGCATGCCGGGTATCGACGTCGACCAACTCCATATTCTTTCCCTCCCGGTGCAGGCCTTCGGCCGCAACCAAATCAGAGTTCAGAATTAAGGTTTCAGGATTTGGGGTCTGCTGACACCTGAGACCTGAAACCTATAACCCTATTCTCGATGAATCAAGTGGTTTCACTTTAACAACACATCTTCGCATCTTGCGGAGATATAACGATCTAAGGGCTCACTCAAATCGCATCAAACGCGGTTTTCCCACCGCCTTTGCCCGTATGCGATAAGCGTCCAGCCCGTCGGTAAGCTCTTTTACGATAACTTCCGGATTGTCGGCACCGGATCGCAGCGCCGCCCCCAGAGCCCTTTCGCGGCCCAGCTTGCGGGCATGCGTCAGCGCGTCAGCGGCTTCATCGAAAACCTCTTGATTGTCGCCGGTCTGAACGGTGTAGCCGAGGACTTCCAGACCGTCGCCGGTCACCCGCGGGTACACCAGAACTTCTTCGGTTATCATGACATTGCCGGCCACAGCACCCACGGCATTGGCAACCTCATGATGGGTCGGCAGGATCAGTTCGCAGTGAAGCTTTTCGGCCACGCTTTTTAAAAAGATGGCGGCCGGAGCGCCGATGCCGATAATGGGTCGCCGCAAGCGAAAACGTGTCTCGAGTTGTGGATGGTTGTCGTAGAGGCTGTTCAAAAAAAACCACTGCCCGATGTCGGTGTCTTGGGAATGGAAAGGCAGCGGCAGCTTCTTGCCGCTCAGAAAAGTGACGATGGCATGAACGATGGTTTCGGTCATCTTCAACCAGATCTGCTCTCGGAATTCGGCCGGATCATACCGCATACAGCGGCAGAAAACATCCATGGCCAAAAATGCCGTTTGTACATCCCAGGCGCTGTGACGGCCTTCCACATGTAGTAAATCGGTAGGGGTAAGCCCCGATTTGCCGATGATTTCCCGGCGCAGCAGGTTGCCGGCATTGATTTGCACTTTACTGAACAAATTCAGATGGGTGAGAATCTCCGGAAGGGGCCGGGGGGCTTCGGTTAGAAAATCGACGAGTTCTTTTTCCTGCTCTGTTTGCAGCCAATCCGCATCAACGGGAGTGCGGAGCAGATACCAGTATTCGAGCCAATCCGGCGCGAGGTGGGCATCGCTTCGTTGGGAAAGGGCGCTCAGATGGCGCCGAATGCGTGGGAATTGATCGGTCAGATAGGCGAGGGGCGTGACGCGTTGAGGCCCGATCTTTATCCTGTTTTCACTATCCGGTGTGATATGGCTGTCGCCGCCCAACGCAATGGAAAAAAGGTTGGCGGCTTTTACCGCTGTTTTGTAGTCCGCCACGGTTGCGCCCTCTTCACTCACGGCGACCTGCCCGTTTTCCACCAGGGCGATGTCGGTGGTCGTGCCGCCGATGTCGATAACCAGCGCATCGTCCAGGTGGGAAAGAAACCGGCCGCCGATGGCGCTGGCCGCCGGACCGGAATGAATGGTTTCCACCGGTGTTCTGGCAGCGAACTCATCGCTCATCAGGGTTCCGTCACCGCGCACCACCATCAGAGGCGCCTTGATCCGGCGGTTTTCCATCGCCCGTCTCACGGCAATGACGAATTCTTTGAGAACCGCCAGCAGGGAAGCATTCAGAGCAGCCGTGGTGGCCCGTTCAACTGATCCGAGCTTGGTCGAAAGCTGATGGCCCAGTACCACGGGCAGATCACATATGCTGGAAATGGCCTCGAATGCCCGGTGCTCGTGCTCCGGGTTGAGCGGGCTGAAATAGCCGGATACGGCCACGGCGTCCACGTCGTTTTTTATTTCGCCCACTTTAGCCAGAAT
>JARFQH010000182.1 GCA_029287875.1 Desulfobacteraceae bacterium
TTTCTATTTGCGGCGCTTGCGTCCCAGGGCATCTGCGAAAGGATTGTGAAATGGGCGGTTCTGTTTTTTTTCGGCTGTCGGTTTGCGATTCTCGCGTTTGGGCCGGCGGGGTTTTTTATCTTCCGAGAAGACCTTTACCCGCGCAGGGGCCGTTTTCATGGAGAGTGCGATGCGGTTTCGTTCCAGATCGACCGCGAGAACCGTCACGCTGACCCGTTGTTGTACGGAAACCACATCGGTCGGGTCCTTGACAAACGCGTCGGCCATTTCGCTGATGTGAACCAGGCCGTCCTGATGGACGCCGATGTCGACGAAAGCGCCGAAAGCGGTGACGTTGGTGACCACGCCCGGCAGGATCATGCCCGGCCTCAAGTCCGTGATCTGGTTGACATGACCGGCGAAGGCGACGGTTTCGAAATCTTTGCGAGGGTCGCGGCCCGGTTTGTCAAGTTCGGCCAGGATGTCCCGCAGGGTGGGCAGTCCGATCTTGTCATTGACGTATCTCGTGATGTCGATTTTTTTCCGGCGCGTCGCATCCTGCATCAGCTCGGAGACACTGCAGTCTTGATCCCGGGCCATGGCATCGACCACGGCATAACTTTCCGGGTGCACGGCGCTGGCATCCAGGGGGTTGGCGCCACGCTGAATCCGCAGAAATCCGGCCGACTGTTCAAAAGCCTTGGGCCCCAGCCGCGGGACGTTTTTCAATTCCGTCCGCGAGGTGAAAGGCCCTTTTTCGTTGCGAACGGCCACGATGTTGGCAGCCAACTGGGGCCCGAGCCCGGAGACGTAAGTGAGCAATTCGACGCTGGCGCGGTTGACATCCACTCCGACGGCGTTGACACAGCTGACGACGACATCGTCGAGGGCTTTTTTGAGGTCGGACTGGTCGACGTCGTGCTGGTATTGGCCCACGCCGATCGATTTCGGATCGATCTTGACCAGTTCGGAAAGCGGGTCCATCAGGCGTCGGGCGATCGAGACCGATCCGCGTACGGTGAGGTCCAAGTCCGGGAACTCGCGGCGCGCGGCCTCCGATGCCGAATAGATCGACGCGCCGCTTTCGTTGACCAGCAGGATCGGAATGGCCTGGAGAGTGTCGATTTTACGCACGAAGGCCTCGGTCTCGCGACCCGCCGTTCCGTTGCCGATCGCAACGGCTTCAATCGAAAACCGACGGCAGAGTTCGGCAATTTTTTCGGCCGCCTGGCGATCCTGTCTCTCGTTCAAATGCGGGTAAACCGTTTCGTGCTGCAACAGCTTGCCCTGGCGGTCAAGACAGACGATTTTGCAGCCGGTGCGAAAGCCCGGATCAATGCCCATCACGCGACTGGCGCTGAGCGGCGGGCTGAGCAGCAGCTGCCGCAAGTTGCTGGCGAAGATGCGGATGGCCTGTTCGTCGGCGCGTTGTTTGGTGACCAGCCGCAGTTCGGTTTCCATGGCGCGCGACAGTAGACGCCGGTAGCCGTCATTCAAGGCCAATCTCACCTGGGCGGCGTCCGGGCCGTCTCCGTTCGCAAAGAGATCCTCGAGCAGCGCCAAGGCGTCGGCTTCCGGCGGCGCCATGGCCAGATTGAGAAGATCCTCTTTCTCTCCGCGCCGCATGGCCAGAATCCGATGGGATGGCGCGGTCGCCGCCGGCTCGTTCCAGTCGAAATAATCGCGATACTTCGCCCCCTCGGTCTCTTTGTCTGTGGCTACCTTGCTCCGGATGATTCCTTTGCGCAAATAGAGCTCCCGCATGCGATCGCGTGCCCGGGGATCTTCGTTGATGATTTCGGCGACGATGTGGCGGGCACCTTCCAGAGCGGCCTCTACCGATTCGACCCCTTTTTGTGGGTCCACGTAAGCGGTGGCCAGTTGCACCGGGTCCCGGCCCTTCTGCTCCAGGATTTCCCGGGCCAGCGGCTCCAGGCCTTTTTCGCGGGCTACGGTGGCCTTCGTGCGTCGCTTGGGCCGAAAGGGCAGATAGATATCTTCAAGCACCGCCAGCGTTGGTGCGGCCGACACCTGTTCCTTCAGCTCGTCGGTAAGGTGGCCGTTGGCTTCAAGGGACTTCAACACAGCCGCTTTGCGGCCGTCGAGCTCCTCTAGCTGATGAAGCCGGTCCCGGATGGCGGTGATGGCAACCTCGTCGAGGCTGCCGGTGGCTTCTTTGCGGTACCGGGCAATGAACGGTACGGTGCCGCCCTGGGCGAGAAGATCGGCAACGGCGTTGATCTGTTTCGTCGCAATGTTGAATTCGGCGGAAATGGACGCGATATGCTCCACGCTCAAGGTTCCTTTCTGTCGTGAGAGGTTTTTCCAATCGGGCATGCAACGGGAGTGGATGTCGATGGCAACGAAATTGAAACGACTGGCCCTATATGCGACCATGGCGGTAAAGTCAAGGGCCGCAAAAATCCATAGTTCTTGAAGAAATTACCATTTTCGAGTATAATTTTGGAGTCTTAACTCGAGTTCGCGTTGTTTTCGGCCAGCGGCAGGCTTCGCCCGCCAGAGGATCAGGAAATGGAATTAAACAGATGGCTGGGTGATATATCCCTTAAAGACAAAAACTTGTCCTACAAGCTCAACATCATCTTCGGTCTTTTTTTCCTCTTTCCGGTTTTCGGTTTTCTTTACTTCGGCTACAAGTACAATATCCTCACCGACCGTTATGTCCCGGTTTTTTTTATGGGGGTGTTGGTTTTTTCGCTGGTCGGCTTCATCATCCTCAGAAGTCTCTTCGACAAAATCGCCACCATCTCCCAGGAAATGACGAAAGAATTTTTCGCCGACATGGCCGGGGAGAAAATAAAGACCGGTGCGGACGAACTGCAGAACATCGTCGAATCTTTTTCGGCTCTCCAGAAACAGTTCGGCAGCACCTTTCACCAGCTTGAAAAGAAGGCTTCGGAAATATCGATCCTCAAAGAACTCTCTGAGCTGTGTTACGTCACCTTCGATCCCGAAGAAATTCTCTACGTCACCCTGGAACGGGCCCTGATGCTGACCCGCTCGGACCTGGGTTCGGTGTTGACCATCGAAAAAAAGGCGCGCAAAGAATTTGTGGTCAAAGCCAGCGTCGGCCTGGGCGAATACGTCAAACTGGGCGATCGCATCGACTTCGAAACCAGCATTGCCAAGTACGCGGTCATCAACAAGTCGCCTCTGGTGGTCAAGGACGTTGAAAAGGACCGACGCTTCGGCCGGGCCAATCTGCCGCATTACGGCACCAAATCCTTTGTCTGCATGCCGATCAAGACCAGCAAGGAGATCATCGGTGTCCTGACGCTATCGCGCAAGGACGACGCTCGGGCTTATGGTCAGGAAGACATCGAAGTGCTCACGCCACTGCTCAGCAACGCCGCTTTCACTTTCGAGAACCTGCGGCTGATCAAGGAGAACGAACGCGGCTTTCTGCAACTCAGGTCGATCGAAAAAATCTTTAAGATCATCAACTCCAGCTTCCGGGACAGTGAGTTGCTCCAGGCCGTTTTGGGTGAGATGCACACCGTCATTGCCTTCGACATTGCGCTGGTATTGACGAAAAATAATCAAAAATCGGGTTATTTAACCGTTTTTGACATGGCGGCGCACGGTCCTACCGATGTTACGAAAGGTGCTCAACTTTATTACAGTGAAACCGTCATCGAAAAAGTCTTCAATCAGGAAACGACTCTCGTCATCGATGACACCCGATCTGCGGGGGCGATGATCAGCGGGGATGACACCGACCGCGACACCGACGATATTCTGGAGGAGCTCTTTCTGAAAAACGGCCGCAGGACCTGTCTCCTGTCGCCCTTGCGTAGCGACGGGGTGGTCACGGGCGTTCTGGTATTGTCCGCCAAAACTCAAGGGCTCTTCGACGGATTGCAGAACCTGATTGAGTGGATCGTGAACGGGTTGTCGATCGCGATCGAACGCAATCGCCTTTCGGCCGCCGTTCTCAAACGCAATCGCGAGCTGGATACGATCAAACAGGTCGGCAGCGCGCTGGCCTCCTCGACCTTCGACATGAAAAAAGTTCTCAAATACACCATGGACATGGTCAGGGTCCTGATGAATGTCGAAGCCGGGTCCCTATTGTTTCTTGAGAAAGGTGAACTGGAGTTGGCCGTGGCCTTCAACACCCAGCTGTCGTCGATGAAGAAGTTTCGTCTCAAAATTGGTCAGGGCATTGCCGGCTATGTGGCCGCCCGGGGAGAGGCGATCATCGTCAACGACACTCAGAAATCCCCGCATTTTTTTCCGGGTGTCGACAAGTACACCGGTTATCTGACCCGCTCGGCGCTTTGCGTGCCCATGATTTCCCAGGGAAGGGTGATCGGCGTGATCGAAGTCCTCAACAAAATCAACGGCGATTTTTCCCCTAACGATGAAGACCTGCTCCAGTCGATTGCGGCTTCGGTCAGCATCGCCATCGAAAATGCGCGTCTCTACAAAGAGACGGTCTCGATGGCCGAACACGAACGCGGCGTGCGCCGGATGTTTCAGAAATTTGTGCCCAAGGCCGTCCTGGAAAACATCATCCAGGGAGAGCGCACCGGCCGGAGCGTCGTCGACGAGGTCAAGACCGTCACCTTGCTCAACATCGACATCAGGGGGTTTACCGAACTGGCCGTGGAAATGGGACCGCAAAAAACCGTCTCGATTTTAAACAATTTCTTTTCGGTCATGGGGGAGATCGTCTTCAAACACAACGGAATCGTCGACAAGTACCTCGGCGACGGCTTTCTGGCCCTTTTCGGTGCGCCGGTGTCGAGTGTGCGGGACGCCGACAATGCCGTGGCCGCGGCGTTGGAAATGAAAGAGGCGATCGCTCCAATCAACAAGACCTTCGAAAAGGAAAAGGGATTTGCCCTCCACATCGGCATCAGCGTGCACACAGGCGACGTGGTGGTCGGCAACATCGGGTTTGACAAGAAAATGGACTACACGGTGATCGGAGACGCCGTCAACACTGTTTTCAGGCTTCAGGAACTGACCAAGTCTTACCCGAACGGCATCATCATCGGCGAGAACACCCGGCGCGCAGCCCAATCCAAGCTTCGGCTCCGCAACCTCCACAACGCCCTCGGCGATTTGGGTCTCTACGAGCTGCTCGGCATCGAGGGCCACTCGATTCCATCTCAGAATTGACCGTTATCCTGCTGTGCTCTGCCACGGCAGGACTATCCGCAGGTTACCGTCTGCGGCACTCGGTTTAGTCTGCGTCGTCGCATGCCTTTGGATGCGGCCTTGCACGAAAAAATAAACTCATTGGTTGTCGGAAACCAGAATCACCCGCATATCCATGACATTGGTGTTGGTGGGGCCGGTGAACAGCAACTCACCGGTTTGTTTAAAAAAACGGTAGGCGTCGTTGGCTTCCAGGTAACGCCGATAGTCCAGACCCAGAGCTTCGGCCCGCTTTATGGTCGTGTCGTCGACGATGGCCCCGGCGGCATCCGTCGGACCATCGGTTCCGTCAGTGCCGGCGCTCAAGGCAACGACGCCGGTGCAAGCGGCGATTTGCGGTGCAAGGGCCAGTGCAAATTCCTGGTTCCGCCCGCCGAGACCCTTGCCGCGAACCACGACCGTGGTCTCTCCGCCGGAGAGGATACAGGTCGGCGGCGGTACCGGGTGACCGGACTTGAGCACCTCCTTGATGATACCGCCGTGCAGAAGGGCTGCTTGACGGGTGTCGCCTTCCAGCATAGAGGACAGAATCAGGGGCGGGTATCCGATTCGAGCAGCTTCGGCGCCGGCCGCTTTGACGGCATCGATGTTGCTGCCGACGATCAATTGAAACCCGTGCCGAAAAACGGGGTCAGCCGCTTTGGGCGTTTCCGGTATATCGCCGGCCGCCCCGGCTCTCAAGTGTTCAACCACAACCTCCGGTAGTTTGTCGGCAATTCGGTAGTCGTCCAAAATGGCCAGGCAATCCTCGAACGAGCTGGCATCCGGAACGCAGGGGCCCGAGGCAATCACATCCAGATCGTCGCCCACGACATCGGATAGGATAAGGGTTACGAGTGTCGCGGGGTGCACGGCCCGGGCCAGTAGGCCCCCTTTGATGGCCGAGGTGTGCTTGCGGATGGCATTGATTTCGTGAATGGTCGCCCCGCAGGCGATCAGTACCTTTGCCGTAGCCTGTTTGTCGGCCAGACTCAGCCCGGCAGCCGGCAACGGCAGAAGGGCTGATCCGCCGCCGGATATCAGGCAAAGGACAAGATCGTCATTTCCGGTTGATTCCGCGAGGGCGAGGATACGGCGGGCGCCTTCCTCGCCACAGCGATCAGGAACGGGGTGACCGGCTTCGACGATCCGAATTCGGCTCAGATCGGCCAGATGACCGTATTTTACGATGACGATACCCGCTGTGATCCGCTCACCCAGCCGCCTCTCCAGGGCCTTTGCCATGGTGGCAGCGGCTTTCCCGCAACCGATCGCATAGATGTTTTTAAATTCCGCGAGATCGTAAGAGCGGCTACCGATCCAAAGCCGCTCGTCTTCGATCCGGCAGCAGCGCGCCACCGCGCTCTCAGGCGCAACGGCCGCGAGGCCGGCCCTGAATATCGACTCTGCATCTGCGCGCATTTTCTTTATGTTTTTCTTTACCTTTTGCAATGCCTCCTCCATTACATGACCGTCGTTTCACCGGCCATCCATAGGTCGTGAACCGACGGAAACTGATGCGTGTCTTTATTAAAACCCAGAATGGACGCTTAGAATAGATAAAATGAGCCGAACTGTCAAAAACATTGATTTTCTCGTCAACTTGACAAGCCGCACGGTTATCAGTAATTAGTTTCCATTCTGAAGCATTTTTGGTCTGGAGACAACTATGGAAACCATGGCGGGAGAACTCAAGGGCCACTTTTTGATGGCCATGCCCGGATTGCTCGATCCGAATTTTAACCAAACCGTTACAGTCATTTGCGAACACAACCAGGAAGGTGCCATCGGCCTCGTCATCAACCGCTCGCACTCCTTCTTGACGTGCGAAGAGATTTTCAGGGAATTAAAAATAGAATACATCCCCGCGGCCTCTTCGTTTCCGGTTCACATCGGCGGACCGGTTCACACGGGTGAGATTTTTATGCTCCACGGGCCGCCCTTTTCCTGGGATGCCTGTTTAATGATCAGCCCGACTCTCGCCATGAGCAACAGCCGCGACATCCTCGAGGCGATCGCCATGCGTCGCGGGCCGCAGGATTTTATTTTGTGTCTGGGGTGTGCCGGGTGGGGGCCGGGACAGCTGGAAGCGGAAATAAGGGAGAACGCCTGGCTGACCTTCCCGGCCCAGGAAGAGATCATCTTCGGACGGCCGATAGAAAGCCGCTGGGAGGAGGCCGTGAAGCGCTTGGGTATCGACCCGTCACTGCTGTCGTCTGCGGCCGGAAATGCCTGAGCGGACCGTTCATTTATGACAGGCGGACCATCGGGTTGCAGCAGGATGCTGGGGGAGTTGTGAGGGGGGACGCAGTAAAACGGAGGCCCTTAGCGGGTTACCCTTTCATCTCGGCCCCTTGCTCGGCCTTCGGCTTCTTTTTTTTGAGACACGCCTTGTCTTTTCTCACAAAGGCGCATAGCTTGGGATTGTGATATTCTTTGCAGTTGAGCGGATTATACAGCGGACACTCTGGGTTTTTTTCTGACATGGACAGACTTTTTCCTTTAAATCTTATACCGACCGTCCGAAATCGCATCGGCCCCGCATTGGCTCCGGTCGTATCCGTTTGACTTTCATAGCACGAAACCCCTACCAGCACAACCGCCGAAACTCAGCCGGACATATGGAGAGGCAGCGGAACCAGGTTACGGTGCTGTAGAACCCATTAATAGAAGCGTGGATAATGGATCGTTATCGTGATTACAAAAAAGAGCTTCTGATTATCAATCGCGGCCTCGAGGCGCTACTCTCCTCGGGGGTATCCGTACCGGGAATGCCCAAAAGCGCTTTCGAGGATTGGAGTCGATCATGTCAAACGTTGAAGCGCCAACTCTCAGAAGAGACGCTTCGCATCGCCGTGGTCGGTGCCATTAAATCAGGCAAGAGCACCTTCTTGAATGCCCTGCTGGGTGGCGATTATCTGAAGCGTGGGGCCGGGGTTGTCACCTCTATCGTGACCCGCATTCGCGGCGGGAAGCATCCCAAGGCCCGGCTGAAATTTAAGTCATGGGGCGAAGCCAACCGGGAAATAGCCGCGGCCCTGGCCCTTATTCCGGAGGGAAACAAGCTGGCCGACAAGGACCAATTCGATATCCGTGACACCGAACGGCGCACGGCACTCAGGTCATTGCTCGACAGCCTTCCGGTCGAACAGCAGGTCTCCCAGGGCGCACGCAATTTGAACACGGCCCTGCTGACCTGCTACTCAAATGGCTATGACCGAATCCGGGATTTTCTGTCGACCGAGAATGCCGAGAGGATTCTTGATGACGGCGATTGGCACGAGCACTGGCGGTTCGTTAGCGATGATGCACTGGCGGTTTATCTCAAGGACCTGCAGTTGGAGTTGGCGAGCCGGAATCTGGACAGCGACACCGAATTTGCCGACTGCCAAGGCAGTGATTCGCCCAATCCACTGCATCTGGCCATGATTCAGGATTATCTTCAGCAGGCGCATTTGATCATTTATGTCATCAGCAGCCGCACCGGTGTGCGGGAAGCCGACATCAAATTTTTGTCTATCATACGAAAAATGGGATTGATCGAAAACCTTCTTTTCGTGGTCAATACCGACATCAGTGAGCACGAATCGGTCAATGACCTGCAAAGCCTGGCAGGGCGGGTGTCCGGCGAACTGGGATTGATTGCCTCCGCACCTGAACTCTACACTTTTTCCGCCCTTTACCGCCTTTTCGGTGAAATCGGAGAGGGCTTGACTGAAAAGGATCAACTGCGGCTGGCGCAATGGGACAAACAAAGGGAAATTGTCGGCTTTTCAAAAGCCGAACAGCACCGGTTTACCAGAGATCTCGAACAGAGATTGGTTCGCAAACGCTACCAACTGATGCTCAAGAGCCAGATCGAACGTCACGGCGTTATCCTGGCCGGCGTGAGTGACTGGATCGGCATCAACCGCGAATTGTTGTCCCGCAGCGACGGTGATGCCCGCCTGATGGCCGACGGCATTGCCCAGCAGCAGGAGCGAATCGGCCAGATTAAAACGGTTGTTGCGACCACAATCGCCGGGGCCGTGCCGAAAATCAAAAAAGAATTGACCACCGACGTCAACCGATTCTTTGAATTTCCTTCCGGAGCGTGCGCCAGCCAAACCATCGGATTTGTCCGTGATTACCGGGTCGATTTTACCCAATTCCAACATAGCCTGCAGGACAACGGCTTCCTCAACACCCTGTACCTGGTCTTTCAAGAATTCAAACTGGCCCTCGACACGACGATGACAAACGTCGTCTACCCCGAGATCGTTCAATTCGTTCGCCGGGAAGAAGAAAAAATTCAACATCACATCGCCTCCATTTTTCAGCCTTACGAAGGGATTGTCGATCAGGGACTGTCGGAATTGAGAAACGTGTTGAACGGATTCGACATCGATCGACGCCCGGATCGACATTTCCGCCCCCAGGACCTTCCGAGCGTTGCCGCCGTCAAGGAATCCGCCGGCTTGAAGCTGCCGCCGCTGGTCGCGTTTTTAGGGTATTCAACTCAAATAAAAACCGAAGCCTTCATCTCGCTGGGTTTTTTTTCGGTCACCAAGTTTTTCAAGACGGTTTTCAAAAGAAAGGAAACCGGGCACAAGGGTTCGCATGTCAAGGCGCTCCAGAAAAGTGTGCGACGGATGAAACGCTTGACCGAAGATTCTCTTCAATTTCAATTCAAAGACTACAGGGAAAATCTGAAGTTCACCTACCTGTTTCGATTGCTGGAAGAAGTTGCGCAGCGACTGGTCGAAACCCTGACCGATCGTTTCCAGGGTTACGGCAGCGACACGACCGAAATCTCGGCCCACTTCGACCGGCAGCTTTCCGACAGACAACACATTGCCACTCTTATCAAGGATATGCAGATCACGGCCGGTGATATCGACGACATGATTTCGCGGTTGCGGCAGGCGGTCGAAAACAATCAGGCCTGAGGCCTCGGACCGACTGCCTCCGAGCCCTAACCGCGGGCGGGTCCGTTCAGGGTCTGGGCGAGCTTTTCGAGATTTTCGCGGGCAAAGGTAATCGACGGATCGATTTCAAGCGCCATCAGATAATAGCGAACGGCGTTTTCCTTCTGTCCGAGGTCCCGATAATTCGAGGCGATGTTGGCGTAGTCGATGGCCGAAGAAGGATCGAGCGCGATCACCTTT
>JARFQH010000311.1 GCA_029287875.1 Desulfobacteraceae bacterium
GACCTGGACAGCTTGCCATTCAAAGATATTTCTCGTGAAGGAAAATTTTTTATAGATAATGATCAGCTTATTACTGAATTTAAAGAAATAAGCTATTCCGGCAATTATCATCTTATCAGCGCCAGGGGTTGTCCATTCCAGTGCACCTACTGTTGTGAAGCTGCATTCAAAAAACTATATTTCCCCCATAAATTCTTGCGCCGCAGGACCGCGGCCCGGGTTGTTGAAGAAATTAAGCAGGCATTGGAAATTATTGATTTTCCTAAAGTCAGATTTGAGGATGAGGTTTTTTCACTCGATCTGACCTGGCTTGAAGAGTTTCGCACTTTGTACAAAAAAGATGTAGGCCTTCCCTTTGTCTGCTACCTCTTCCCGATGAGCGGTCTGAAGGAGCGAATCCCGGTGTTGAAAGATGCCGGTCTGGTTTCCACGGTTCTGGCCTTGCAGTCCGGCAGTGAGATGATAAATAAAGAGGTATTCAAAAGAAAGTTTAACCGGGATGTATATCTGGAAAGTGCGGAGCTGCTCCATGCAGAGGGGATCACAATCTATACCGACGTGATCACCTATAATCCGTTTGAAACTGAACAGGACTTGCAAAAAACCCTTGATGTGCTGGCAGACCTTCCAAAACCATTCAATTTGGACGTCAATAAACTCTATATCCTCAAAGGGACTGAGATTGACACGATAGCCCGGGAACAAAAGCCAGTTGTTCAGGTTCCTGAACAGGTTTTCGATTTGTATGCCCGGTTGTTTTTCCTGACCAGGTGGAGCAGCATTGGTGCTGCCTTGGCCAAGTTGATAAGCAGGGGTTCGCTTTTTAAAAGAAACCGTAGCTTTGGTTTTCTTATAAATCCGTACTTTTTTAATCTTCCTTTCAGGCTGATTAACAAAATAGCACGGGTAACAGGACGGCAAAAAGGCTGAAAAAAAGGCGTAAGCATACTGGGGCCCTAACTGCAGACATTCTTTTGGCGGTAAATTTTGAAGGAGGCTTCACTATTTTTTCGGTACTGTCAAACTTCGGGAGTCCCCCGGCAGAGCCGGGGGGGGTATTAAACGAAATTATGAAAAAATTTGTCTCCCCTAATCGATTCGACCCACAGGGGCAGCGTCTTGATTGAAAACCGCCGCAACGGTGTTGCCTGCCTGCAATTTCCGAATCTAAAGGATTTTTCGGAACTCCGGCACGCGGTGTTCACCCGTCGAGACGGCTGCAGCCGGACGCCGTATCGCTCTCTCAATACAAGCTTCAGCGTCGGTGACGCGCCGGATCGGGTTGACCGCAACCGCGAGAGCATCCGGCGCCGTCTCGAGGCAACGGAACTGGTGTTTGCCCGGCAGGTGCACGGTACCGATGTTGCTGTTGTGCCCGGCCCACCGGACGACCGACCACCGAAGGTAGACGCCCTGGTGGCCGCTGAACAGGGGCGCTATCTCACGATCCAGGTGGCCGACTGCCAGGCCGTTATGGTGTACGATCCGGTTCGGCGGGTGGTGGCCAACATCCATTCCGGCTGGCGCGGCAGCATCGGCAACATCATCGGCCGCACACTGCAAGAGATGACGGCTGCCTTCGGCACCGCGGCCGGTGACCTGGTCGCCGGCATCGGCCCCTCGCTGGGTCCCTGCTGCGCGGAGTTCGTGCACTACCGAAAGGAGATTCCACGGTCCTTCTGGCCGTACAAAAACGCCGATCACCATTTCAACTTCTGGGCCATCAGTCACGACCAGTTGTGCGAGGCCGGCGTGCCGACCGAGCACATATTCGCCAGCAAGCTGTGCACCCGCTGTCATACCGACCGTTTTTTCTCCTACCGCGGCGAAGGCACCACCGGTCGGTTTGCGGCCGTGATCGGTCTGCGATGAGGAACCGTCATGTTTCAACAAAAAGCTCACATCGCCTGGAACCAGGCGATCGCTCCGGCGATATTTAAAATCGGTTTGACGTGCCGCCATGGCTTTGCGCGGACCAAACCGGGTCAGTTTGTCATGCTGCGCATATCCGAGGGCTTGGAGCCGTTGTTGCGGCGGCCTTTTTCGGTTCACAAGCTGATCCGAAAGGACAACCGTATAGATGGCATCGAAGTGCTTTACAAGATGGTTGGTAAAGGCACGGGCCTGCTCGCCACCCGGAAACCGGGTGAGACCCTTGACGTCCTGGGCCCCCTCGGCAGTTCTTTTGTCCTGCCGCCATCTGCCCGCAAGGTCTTTATCGTTGCCGGCGGGATAGGAGTGGCGCCCATGGTCTTTCTGGCGCAGCATTTGGTTGAAAGCGGCCTGAGCCCTTCGAACTGCGAGGTGTTCCTCGGTGGACGAACCTGCGAGGAACTGCTGTGCACGGATGATTTCGCCGCATTGGATCTGCCGGTTCACACCACGACCGACGATGGCAGTGCCGGTGATCAATGTCTGGTGACCCATCCGGTCGATATCGCCCTTGTCGACCGCCGTCCCGACGTCGTCTTTGCCTGCGGCCCGCTGCAAATGCTCGACTGTGTCACCGGTATCGCTGCCGCGCACGGCGTCATCTGCCAGGTGTCGATCGAAACCGCGATGGCCTGCGGCATGGGTGCTTGTCTGGGATGCGCCGTCCCGTCCCGGGACACGCCGGGCCGATACTACCATGCCTGTCTGGACGGTCCGGTGTTTGATGCCGGCAGCATATGGTTATCAGGCGGCCCGGACAGCGATCGGGACAGTTTGTCTACGGGCGTGCAGCCGTTGGGATAATTCCGCAAAGTACTTTAGATTTCAAATGGTTGATAATCATAAAGGGATTATGAAAAAATCTGAATTTTACATTGACTTGCCCCTGATCCTATGTTAGGAGCTCTAACGTTTTAAAGGCGCATTCCAAGCCTTTCAGCCTATCGACGGGTTTACAAACTGCCATGAAACGGGAATCCAGACGGTACTTTCGTGAGTTGGCCTTTTATGCCAGTCTGGGTTTTTCGGTTGCTTTGTCGATCGTGATCGGACTGGCGATAGGGGTCTATCTTGACAGAGAAGTGTTTCAGACCACCCCTTGGCTGACCCTGATCGGTCTGGGGCTCGGTATTGTGGCCGCTTATCGCAACATCGGACTGGCCATCAAAAAAAGTCGAAATCTTTGAGGCATCAGCCCGAATAGAAAGAAATTGCGGATGGACATACAGCAGCGAATCTTATCCTTTGTTACCCGCTCCAATTGGATTCTATTTGTGGCTGCAAGTCTGGCCGGTTTAATTCTCGCACCGCCTGCATTTGCCAGGGGAATTTTTTTCGGGGGCCTGCTGGTTACTGTGAATTTCCACCTTCTGGCCAGAACCCTTAGAAAAGCCCTCACGCCGCCTCAGCTGGCGTCACCCAATGCCGTTCTGGCCAAGTATTATATCCGCTTCATCGCGAGCGGCTTCATTATTTTTATTCTCATCGCCGGGCGCTTGGTGAACCCGGTCGGACTGGTTCTCGGTCTTTCGGTAGTGGTTGCCAGCATCATTCTGGCCACCCTGCGCGAGGCAAAAAATCTCATTTTCAAGGAGGCGGTCTAAGGATGGAACATCCCTATCTGTTTCTCGTCAAGGTGTTCGAGTGGTTCGGTCCCGGGGCGGCGCACTTTGCCCATGCTTACCCCTACGTCATCTACAGCTGGTTCGTCATGATTTTTTTGATCGTCTGCGCGGCGATCGCTACCAAAGGAATCGGCATGATTCCGACCAAGGGCCAGAATTTCTTTGAAATCGTAATTTCCGGGATGGAAGAGTTCATGGTCGACATCACCGGTGAGGAGGGGCGTTGGTTTTTCCCGATCATCTGCACCCTGTTCCTCTACATCGCGGTGTGCAACCTGTGCGGCCTGATTCCGGGATTCTTCCCCCCGACTGCCAGCATCAACACGACCCTCTCCTGCGCCCTGCCGGTTTTCATCTTCACACACTACATCGGCGTCAAGTATCACGGTGCCAAATACGTCAAACATTTTCTGGGACCGGTCTGGTGGATGAGTCCCCTGATTCTCGTCATCGAACTCATCGGTCACTTCGCCCGTATCATGTCGCTTTCTTTCCGGCTTTTCGGCAACATCATGGGACACGAACTGGTTCTCATGATTCTGTTCATGCTGGCCGGTGCCTTTTTTGCGCCGCTGCCGATCATGGCCATGGGGATTTTCGTTTCATTCGTGCAGGCCTTTGTGTTCTTCCTGCTGTCGATCATGTATTTTGCCGGTGCAATGGAACACGCACACTGATCCGCGGATAAGCGGTCCATGCGACCGTTGATTGGGATAAATTGGAAGAAGCCACACAACACATTTTAACAAGGAGGTAGAGTAGAGTATGGAAGCAAAAGCACTTGAGTTCTTCATCGCCTGTGTTACGGCAGCTGGTTTTGGGATTGCCATCGCCGCTTTCGGTTGCGGTCTTGGGCAGGGTATGGGCCTGCGGGCTGCGGTCGAGGGTGTCGCCCGCAATCCCGAATCTTCCGGTAAAGTTACGGTAACCATGCTGATCGGTCTGGCACTGATCGAATCACTGTGTATCTACGCACTGGTTGTGGCGTTGATTCTCATCTTCGCCCATCCGCAGGCAGCTTCGATCGCGGCACTTTTCGCTAAATAAACGTCACATTTTTATCAGGTCATAAAAAAGGGGTCCGGCTGAAGTTTCAGCCGGACCCCTTTTTTATTAACGTTCATGGTCGCTTGAGGCGGCCATCACGATGCCTGAAAATGACGCGCCGGAGTCCGGATAATCGGTTGCGAAAAGCGGCTGACTGTCTGAGTCGCATACGGGGCCTTAGACCGGGCCCAATGCCCATACTGCATGGACGGTACGACATTGGGGAAGTCCACCCCATTCATTTGAAGAAGGGCCTGGTCCGGGCTTAGAGCCCGTTGGCGGCGAGTTTCAGCCGTCTTTCGCAACCGATTATCCGGGCGGAGGCGCCTACCTCATTTTCGGGTTAAAGGACCTTCTTCAGCCATCGGCCGGTGTGGGAAGCGGCGTTGCCGGCGATATCCTCTGGCCGCCCGCTCGCCACTAAGTAGCCCCCGTCGTTTCCGCCTTCCGGCCCCAGGTCGATGAGGTAATCGGCCGTTTTAATCACGTCCAAATTGTGCTCGATGACGACAACCGTATTGCCGGTGTCAACCAGTCGATTCAGAACCTCGAGCAGTTTGCGGATATCGTCGACATGCAGACCGGTGGTGGGCTCATCCAATATATAAACGGTTTTGCCGGTTCCTTTTTTACTGAGCTCGCGTGCGAGCTTCACCCGCTGGGCTTCCCCGCCCGAGAGGGTCGTGGCCTGCTGCCCGAGTTGAACATAGCCCAATCCGACATCGACCAGGGTCTGCAGTTTGGAACGGATGTTGCCGATTCTTTCAAAAAAGGCCAGTGCCTGATTTACGGTCATCTTCAGGACCTCAGCGATATTCTTGCCCTTGTAGCGGATTTCGAGGGTTTCGCGGTTGTAGCGCCGCCCCCGACACACGTCGCAGGTGACGTAGACGTCCGGTAAAAAATGCATCTCGATCTTGACGATGCCGTCACCGCCGCAGGCCTCACAGCGCCCACCCTTGACGTTGAAGCTGAAACGGCCGGGTTTGTATCCCCGGACACGCGCTTCCGGAGTGCGCGCGAACAGGTCCCGGATGTGGTTGAAGACACCGGTATAGGTTCCCGGGTTGGAGCGGGGGGTTTTGCCGATCGGTGACTGGTCGATGTTGACGACCTTATCGATATGCTCCAGGCCCTTAATCGCCCGGTGGGCTCCGGCCGGAATACGGGCGCGGTAGATCCTTTGGGCGAGGAGGCGATGCAGCGTTTCCAGAACCAGGGTTGATTTGCCGGACCCGGATACGCCGGTTACGCAGGTGAACATTCCGAGTGGAAAGGAGACATCGATATGCTTCAGGTTGTTGGCCGAGGCTCCTTCGATGACGATTTCACGGCCATTGCTGTGCCGGCGCTGCCGGGGCACCTCGATCCGCTTCCGGCCGGAGAGGTACTGACCGGTCAAAGAGGTTTCCTCATCGAGCAGCCGGCCGGGCGTGCCGGCAAAGACCAGACGGCCGCCGTTGATTCCGGCGCCCGGTCCCATGTCGACCACGTAGTCTGCAGTTCGTATGGTTTCTTCATCGTGTTCGACAACCAGAACTGTGTTGCCCAGGTCACGCATCTGCATGAGGGTTTGAAGCAGGCGGCGGTTGTCGCGTTGATGAAGGCCGATGCTCGGTTCGTCGAGAACATAGAGGACCCCGGTAAGCTTCGAACCGATCTGGGTGGCGAGCCGAATGCGTTGACTCTCGCCGCCGGAAAGAGTGGCAGCCGGGCGATCGAGTGTCAAATAGGAAAGCCCCACGTTGTTCAAAAAACCGAGACGCTCATCGATTTCCTTTAGGATTGGCTCGGCAATCATTGCCAGTTGCCCTTCCAATTTCAAACCGGATTGGAAAGACTGCGCTTGCGCGATTGACATCGCGGAAATTTCGTGGATAGCCAGTCCACCGACCTTGACCGACCGACTTTCGCGATTGAGCTTCGCCCCCCCGCACTCGGAGCATGGGCGGAAGTTCATGAACAATTTGATCTCTTCTCTGACCTGGAAGGAATCAGTTTCCGCGTAGCGGCGCTGTAATTTGGGGATGATGCCCTCAAACGGTTTTTTATAGGTGAATCGGCGTTCGCCGCGTTCGAAGTAAAACGGGATCAAATCCTTGCCGGATCCCTGCATCAGAACCTGTTTGAAGTGCTTGGGCAGGTCCTTGTAAGGCGTATAGATGTCGACGCCGTAATGGGCTGTCAATGCATCCAGAAATTCAATAAACTGCATGGTACTGCGATTGGCCCAGATGGCGACCGCGCCCTCCCGCAGAGACAGTTCCGGATTCGGGACAATGAGTTCCGGATCGAATTCAGTGGTGGTCCCCAGACCGTCGCAGCGGGGGCAGGCGCCCTGGGGCGAGTTGAACGAGAAGCTGGCGGGCGTGAATTCAGAGTAACCGATGCCGCAGCGAAGACAGGTCGCTTTCTCGCTGAACCGGATCGTCTCCCGGTCCAGCATGTCGACTGTCACCTTTCCGTCGGAAAGTGCCAGTGCGAGTTCCAGAGAATCGGCCAGACGATTGTGAATTTTTTCCGTGACGACCAGACGATCGACCACCACGTCGATGCTGTGAGATTTGCGCTTGTCGAGCACGTCGATTGCCTCGATCTCGAGGATTTCGCCATCGACCCGCACCCGTGCAAAGCCATCCTTGCGCAACCGTTTGAGAAGCTTTTCGTGCCCGCCTTTTTCGGCATCAACCAGCGGGGCCAGGATGATGATGCGGTGACCGGACGGCAGGGCCATAATCCGGTCCACGATCTGTCTCTTATACACATCACCGAGCCCACGAGACTTAA
>JARFQH010000371.1 GCA_029287875.1 Desulfobacteraceae bacterium
CCAGTGGCCTGGGTGTAACCTGGCGCATCGCGGCGAGGACATCGTGGATGCCGTCAATCCCGAGGCCGCAATTGGAACCGATGACATCGGCTCCCAAAGCGTCGAGGGTGACGGCCGCCGCTGCGGGGGGAGTCCCGAGCACGGTACGTCCTGCATCGTCGAAGGTCATCTGGGCGATGATCGGCAAATCACAGACATCGCGGCAGGCAATCACTCCGGCACGCAGTTCACGTATGTCGAGAAAGGTTTCGAAAGAGATCAGGTCGGCGCCGGCACCGGCGAGAGAGGATATCTGCTCGGCAAAGATGTCGATCATTTCATCGAAACCGGCATCACCGACCGGTTCGACAAATCGCCCGGTCGGTCCGACAGAACCGCCGACAAAGGCTCCCTTTGGCGCAGCCTGCCTCGCCAATGCGACGGCACTGCGATTCAGTTCATCGACGGCTCCTTCGAGGTTGTAGTTGGCAAGCTTGACCCGGTTGCCGCCGAAACTGTTGGCGACCAGGATATCGGCGCCCGCCTCTGCGTACTCGGCATGTATGCCGACAACCGTTGCGGGTGCAACCCGGTTCATTGCTTCCGGACAGCCTCCCGGCTTAAGTCCCCGCTCCTGGAGCAAAGTGCCCATGGCACCATCCAGGATCAGGACCCGTTCGGCGATCGCCCGGCGAAAGTCGGTCACTCTGTGCCCCCGGCAGGCAGGCGGTTCATGCTGCCGATCGGGGCCGTGCCCTCTTCGACGAAACTGAAATCGGGATAGACGGGTCGACGCAGATCGACATGCCCTTTGAGGGTGGTCACGGGAGCACCTTCGACAAGGATCTGAACCTGCCGGAGGTGAGGGAAGTTGACCGTCAGGGTATCGGCCAGGCCGTAGACCGTGAGCAGTTCACTCTGGGTTCCGCCGGGGTGGGCATCGATCAGCTCCCGGCTGAAATCAACCTGAACGAGGCTGCCGTCGACCGTCAGCCCGCGCAGGGTGGTGCGGGGCGGCAGGATCGGCACCATATCTCCCGCAGGCCCGGCAATCAAAGCCTGCAGCGTACTGGTCATGCAATCCTCATCAAGCTCGCAACCGGCAATCTGGCGCGGCTCGGCGAGCAGGGTCTGGCCGTCTGCAGAGGAAAAGTAGAGGAGCACCTCTCGGTCCGCGCTCGGCGGGACATCCACCACAGGGATCGCTTCTTCCGGGTCTTTGCCGGTTTGCCAAGTAGCGATTACCAGGCCGGCGACAAACAGGACGGCGACCAGTATCAACCATGGGGTCAGTTGTCTCCCCAGGAGCTTTTTTTTCTGTACCTGATGATTTTTTTTAGCCATGATTCAATCCAATACGACAGTTTTGACATCCCTCAGTTCTTCTCCGAGGAAGGCTCCGCCGACCCGCAAGAAACGATCCGGGATATCAGTCACATAATAGCATGGCGGTTGCGCGGTGGCGGCCGACTGCAGCAGCCGGTCCTGTTCAAGACGAAGTTTAACCGACTTCGCCGTTTCCTGTGCCGAGTCGACGAGCTGCACCTCGGCACCGACGACCTCCTGCAGAGTTTTTTTCAGCAAAGGATAATGGGTACAGCCAAGCACCAGCGTGTCGATGCCTTTATCGAGCAACGGGGCCAGGTATTCACGGGCGGCGAGGCGGGCCACTTCGTGGCTGGACCAGCCCTCTTCGGCGATCGGCACGAACAGCGGACAGGCCGCCGAGTGAACCACGATATCTGTGCGGCTTTGCCGCAGGACACGATCATAGGCTCCGGATCGAATCGTCCCTTCGGTGCCGACGACTCCGATCCGGCCATTACGCGTTACCTCGAGAGCGCGTTTGGCCCCCGGCTGAATCACACCGATGACCGGCACCCGATATCTCTGCACCAGCTCGTCGACGGCAACGGCCGAAGCGGTATTACAGGCCACAACCAAGAGTTTGACACGTTGGGCGAGCAAAAAGCGTGCGGCTTCATGTGCATATCGTATCACGGTCGGGGAGCTCTTTGTCCCGTAAGGAACCCGCGCCGTATCACCGAGGTAGACAAGCGACTCGTCAGGAACCTGCTGGCGCAGAGCCCTCAGGACGGTCAGACCACCGACTCCTGAATCAAACACACCGATGCTTCGTTCCGGCACTTTTCAAGCCCTCTCTTGACTGTTTCAGCAGGCAGTTACTCTATTGAGCGCACCAGGAAAAGTCAAGAATTATGGCGGTTTTTTGCCATTGTCACTTTCTGAAAAAGTGGTACTATGAGTCATCTAAACATTCTTGCCATCTCAACAGTTTCTGGAGAGATCAGATGGATTTCAGTTCTGCTGTTGAATTCATAAAGCAGTTCGAAACAACCAAGATCATGGCCTACATCAAGGCCATGGACCTCAAGACCATCATGGAACACCCCTACTTCCTTGCGGGTGTTGGGGTTACCGCGATCATCGCCTACCTGATGAAGTGGCGCCTGCTGCTGGTCGTGGTCATGGCGATAACCGGCTTTATCTATCTGCTCGGCTACACCCTCTCAAAAGATGTGTCCCTGGAGGGCGGCATGCCGACCGACGCTCTGATCGTGCTGGTCGGCGGCGGCACTTTTATTATTTTCCTGGCGATCTATATCCTGTTTATCCGCAACGATTAACATCCGTAACACTTCCCGGCTCAATTCTCTCTAGATATTGCAGTGTTTTAAAACTAATGCTATGTTTGACAGCGTCATCCGGATGGCAGGACATCGGCAGCGCCCGGTGAAACAATTTAACAGTCGAGGTTTACATGGCTTTTGCGCTGAAAAAACGTGATTATCTGCTGATCGGAATCGCCGTCGTGATACTGGCTTTTCTCTGGCAGGCACCGCCGGAATCGACCAGTCGCGTCCCCTACGATGATGATCATCAACGTTTTTATGATATCGTCAAGGCCGACGGGAAAAAGGCCGCAGAAAAATTCTGTGAAGATTGTCACAACAATGATGCTGTGCCGTTTCCTGAAGGTCACCCGTCTAAATACCGCTGTCTTTTTTGCCACAAGATGGATCGCCCTTAAATGACCAACCGGCAAAACCCTAGCTTCGGTCACGCCATTTAACCAAGAATCCTCAGGTCCCCTTGCCTGCAACACCTTGAACAACACTCATTTTCAACCGATTTCCAGATACTTATCAGGCACGACGAGAGTTTTATATTTTTTTGGCATAAGCATTGCTTTTGTTTTAATCCATCTTGGCCGAATCGGGCGATAAAGTAAAAAAAGTAAATCAGGGAGAGATTATGCCGGATTTAATGGAGAACAGGAAAGAACGCGAACCGATCAACATTCTGGATGCTCTGCTTTACCTGGTCGCGGGTAGCGCCATGACGATTATCAGCGTGACTTTTTTACTTTGGTTGCAATTTTAGCCAAGCAGAAAATATTTGAGGACATCTAGGCCCGGTCGATTGACCGGGCTTTTTATTGTTTGAGCCATTCAACAGAAGCCCATTCTTCATTGTGACCCCGAATACTATGCACCTCTAGATAAAACAAAACCGGCGGGTCGCGTCCCGCCGGACGCCATACTTTTGTCCGGCAACAAAAGTATGCAAAAGTGCCTTCTCTTAGCAGAGGGCTATAGACGTTCGCGAAGGTTCTATGGCTTCCGGGAACAACAGGGAAGACGAGCCGGCCCGTTACAGGGGGCCTCGCTACACTGCTGTCAATATGGGATGGCAGGATCATTCTGTTGAGACAACTTGCCAGCGGCAGGTACGGAATAAACCCTTTTCATGTTCGCCTACCTAGATTCTGCCCGATTGAAGTGTTTCTGCAGTCCCGTCCCGTGTGCCGCAGCCGGAAGCGAATGGATTAAAGACGATCAGCGGAACGAACTGTCTGAGGCGTTAGCCGAGTTTTCGTTCCGCCGGCTTTCATCTTTTCGCTTCCGGAAACCCGCATAGCGGGCAAGGTTTCGGGGGCCCTTTGTTTGCTTACTTTATTTGGGCAAGCAAGTGAACTACCACGGGCTCACGCCCGTGGCATCATAACCGCCAAGCTTCGCTTGCCCGCTGGCGTCTTGAGCAGCGGGGACTTCCATCCACAAGCTTACGCATGTGGTATTACGATGTAAGAATAAAGTAAGGCGTCGGGCGGAGCGCAACCCGCCGATTATGCTTAGTGTGAGTTTATATCTTGATGGTAAGTCCAATTACTTAAAACAGAACCGGCAGTACGTGACTGCCGGTTCTGATATTTAAAATTCTATCGTCGAAAATCAGGCGGGGATACAGTACGAATAAGTGCTGTGTCCCCGTTATTCGTCCTTCTCACACCCCCCGCACAACCACCCGCTGTACAAACCGGCCGGCAAGATCAGCAAAACCCTGAATCCGCTCCAGCGGATAGCAACCCAACTCTCTGGCTGTCTCGAACATGGCGTGCTCCGGCTGGTACTGTTGCAGAGCCCAAAGCGGCGCACCTTCGATCAATTCACCGAGCCTGGCAATGACATCCTCATCAACCCAACCGGGGACACAGGTGGTGCGGTACTCCAGTTCGACAGGAACATCAGCACAGGCACGGACAGTCTCGAGGAGATGCTCCGGGAAGACCGTGCCGGGATGCAGTTCGCGGTAGCGCTCGGGAGTGGTCTTCAGGTCAATCGCCAGGTAATCGACCAGGCCCTGCTCGATCAAACCGGCAGTCACCTGCGGCGCCAGACCGTTGGTATCGAGCTTGACATCGAGACCCAGCGCCTTGACCCCTTTGAGGAATACCGGCAGGCCGCTATCCAGGGTTGGCTCGCCGCCCGAGACGACAACGCCATCGATGAAAGGCTTGCGCCTGGCGAGATCAGAAAGGATTTCGGTGGCATCGATATCCGGGTAGGCCCCCGGATCGAGCACCAAAGGGGGGTTATGACAAAAAGGGCAGGTCAAATTGCACCTGCCCCAGAAGACCAGGGAAGCAATCCGCCCGGGGAAATCGAGCAGACTCGTACCCTGGAAACCTTTTATAGCCATAATTTGGTCGTCTCTAGGAAAAGACCGCCCTGAGCGGGATCAGCCTTTTAGCCTCGACCTTCTTCAACTACATATTCCTGGCGGTCCTTGAACTCTTCTTTCTTGCCCTTGTTCCATTGCTGGACAGGGCGGAAAAAACCGCAGACGCGGGAATAGACCTCGGTTCTGGCATTGCACTTGGTTGACATAGCAAACCTCCTCCAAAAAATTCATGTTCCGCGGCATGGCCCGGGTCAGGCGGCCTGGCCTTCATGCGCATGCGGACAGGCAAAATGTTCACCCGGGATGTAACCATGCTCCGGGCAGATGGTAAAGGTCGGGCTGATGGTAAAATACGGCAAATGGAAATTCTCGGCGATGCGCCGGACAATCAGCCGGGCACTCTGCCAGTCGTCGAGTCGCTCACCGAGGAA
>JARFQH010000393.1 GCA_029287875.1 Desulfobacteraceae bacterium
CCCCCCCCCCCCCCCCCCCCCCCCCCCTCCCTCCTGCACCCGCGCCCACCGAGACCTACACTCAGGTCAACTCGTCGGCAGCGTCAGATGTGTATAAGAGACAGCCGCCGACCGGTAATGGGGCCGAAGCAGCCGAGACAAAAGCATCTGCTGAAAGGCCCCCATTTGCTAGTACAGCTTTCGGGCCCAAGTTTCATCACCCAGGCTGTTTTTAATGCTGACGATCAATTCGGACATGCGTTGGTTCGCATCAGAGGCCTGCAGTGCCTTCTGATAGATACGACGCGCCCATTGCTCATCTTTTAAGTAAGTCAGTACGCATTCTGCCAGAGTTCTCAGATCGTGCGCCGAGGCCAATTTCGATTCGATGGATTGGACAATCCCCCGCACAACCCCCGGATCCCCGGTTTGCTGAGCCGCCGACCGGACCAACACTTCATAATCGCCGATGCTGCCGCACAGGGTTTCCGCTTTGGCATAAAGGCGCTGTGCGCGTTCCTTATCGCTGCGGGCGGTTAATACGGCCCCGGCAGTGGCGGCGCAGCTGACGGGGTCGGCACACGCATCTTCAGCCTTGTCGAACAATTGGTCGGCCCACTGCGCATCGTCCAACTTGTCAAACACGACCCGGGCCAGGCGTATATAATCACTTGAAGTGCGGCAGCGTTTTTCTAAATCGGTGTAGATTGTCTTGACCCAATTCGAGTCGTTGAGGTTTGTCAGTATGCCGTCTGCCACGTTGTTGATCTTCATCTCCTCGTCGATTTTCTCCAACTGTTTCGTGTAGATCTCGCGGACCCACTCGGAATCCTGAAGATCGACAGAAACGGCGTCGGCCAGTTTCAGGTAATCGGGGAAATACCGAGCTTGCGTCCCGGCTTTTTGGTACAGTTTACGGGCGTAATGCTTGTCGCCGGTTTGTTTGAACATCTCCTGTGCCAGATTGACCAGGGCGGCGGATGTTCCACATTCGGCCTCGCGGGCGATAAATTCGGTGTAAAGCGCCGCGTTGGCTTCTCTTATTTCGAGCTGTTCCTTGATCGCATCGATCCACCCCTGATCGTCGGCGTACTGTTGAATCGCCTCGCCGGTTTTTTTGAACTCGTCATTGCTTTTTACCGCCAGCTCGGCCTGCTTCAACACCTTCTGTGCGGCAGGTTTGTCCTGAATTTCCTCTACCAGCGCTTTGGTCACATCGATTAGTTGCTTGCAATTCGGTTGAGCCCCCAGGGTCTTTTGATAAACCGCCCCGGCAACGGCGGCATCACCCGTATCGGCGGTGATGGCCTTCGCTAAATTGAACAATTGATCGAAGGTCGTAAACCGGGCTTCGGCCTTTTTGTAGATGTCCAGTGCCAGCGTTTTGTCTGCCAGCGATTCGATGATCGACCGCGCGAGGGCCATCAGGTCCTCACCTTTTTCGATACGGTCGGCCGCTTTACGATAAATGGTCTTGGCATATTCGGGGTCCTTCAGATCCGCTGCGGCAGATGTCGCCAGCACGATCAGATCCTTACCGGACTCGAGAGCGGCTTCACCTTTTGCCGCCAGAGATTTGGCCAGTTCCACATCTTCGATACCCTCGATGACCCCTTTGACCAGTTGGGCATAATCACTGCCGCTTTTGCAGCTCTCAGCGGCCTGGTCGAAAATCGCCTTGGCCCGCTCCCGGTCACCGAGCACGTTCAGGAAACCTTTTGCGCATTCGACATAATCGGCCGCCGATGAGCATTTTTCAACTGCGGCATCCAGCGGTTTCTTCGCCAGCTCCGCGTCGGCCATAATTTCCTGGATGCTCTTGCTCAGGGTAAAAAAGTCGGCGACGCGAGTGCATTTGTCCTGGGCTGCAGCCAGGGCCTCCGTCGCCGTGGCGGTATCGTCCAATTCCGACGCGGCGCGCGCCAGATTCACAAAGTCCTGGGTCGTGGCACCGAAGTCTTTGGCCTGGAGCAGGTATTGCTTGGCTCTTTCCTTATCCTCCAGTACGTCACCGGCGCTCTTTGCAAACAAGATGAGTTCGTCCACCGTCTGCGCCCACTCGGCGCCTTCATCCAGCAATTCGGCCGCCCGCGACTTGTCGGAAAGCTCCTTCACGAATTCGCCGGCCACATTTACGTAGTCTTCTGAAGTCTGACAACCTTCCGCTTTTTCTTCCAATTCTTCCTTCGTGCTCATTTGTTCCCCCTTTGGCTTGGTTAAGGTAAGGTTACGGAAATATAAACCGAGTATCTGCCTGCCCTAAATAGAAACTTGAAACTTGAAACTCGAAACACAGAACCCGGAACCAGTGGTGGCTTATGGGCCATGTGCGTTTAGTCGGTAAAATCGATGAGATCCTGAAACTGACAAAACCGACATAACCGGCTCAACAGGCTTAACGGGCTCAACGGACACAACCGAACAAGGTGGGCGCCCCCGCCCGGATAAGCGGTTTCGAATTGCGGCTGAAACTCGCCGCCAACGGGTTCTAAGCCCGGACCAGGCCCGTCTTAAAATAAGGGTGTCGGGTTTGTCCCCAAAGGTGTTCCTTTCATGTTGTATCGGCATAGGGTCCGGTCCGAGACTCCGTAGGCGACTCAGACAGTCAGCCGCTGTTCTCAACCGTTCATCCGGGCTCCGGCGTATCATTTTCATGCACCGTGGCGACCCAAAGGGCCATAAGTGTCTAACTGACAAAACTGACTTAACCGACTCAACTGACACAACTGCTTCAGCATATCCAACCTTGTCGAAGCCTGTTTCACCGGGGCGGCAACCTCGACAATCGCTCAATTTAGATGTACACATGTCATGCCGCCGGCCGGCTCGAGGTGCTTTTTTAATGGGCCGATTGTGCATGGCACCGCCAATAAACTGGATCGCCGTTCGGTTCGGCTAGTTACCGGCGGCATCGCAGCTGTTTTTTTACTACCTTGCCGGACCCGAAATTGTCAATCGGCAACTCAGTCCATCGGTGCATAAATTCGATGACGAAATTAATAAGGAAATGTCCGGAATGAGTGACGATCAGATGTCGATAACAAAAGACCTCCCCAATCATCTCTCCGAGCGGGTGAGGGACCTAAGCCGTCTTGCCTTCAAGGATGACGGCGAATTCGTCCTGTACTGGATGCATCATGCGGTGCGGGGGCACGAGAATCCCGCCCTGGACACCGCGGTTTTCGTCGCCGGGCGGTTGGGATTGCCGGTGTTGGTTTACCAGGGGCTGGGTGGCCGGCACCCCTACAACTCCGATCGGCATCACACATTTATCATGGAGGGTGCCCGGGATGCGCAGCAGGAACTGGCGCATCGGGGCATCACCTATCACTTTTATCTGGCCCGCGATCCCGGCAGCCCTACGCCGCTAAAAGAGTTGACGGCCAGGGCGGCACTCATCCTGACCGAAGATTTCCCCGCGCCACCCTTTACGGCCTGGAGCAGACGCCTTGCCGCGTCTTCCCGCGCCGCTTTCTGGACCGTTGACACGGCTTGCATTCTGCCGATGCCGGTTTTGAAAAAATCCTACGCGCGGGCGTATCAGTTTCGAAAGGACACGTGGGGCGAATTTGAAAAGAGAATGGCACGTCGTTATGAAGATCCGGAAACCGTAGTTCAACGGTTCCAAGGCCGGCTCGGGTTCGATCCGGTTGACCTGGTATCGGCCGACATCGCTGAGCTCTGCGCGAGCTGCCGCATCGATCACACCGTTGGGCCGGTTCCGCACACACGGGGCGGAGCGACGGCCGGATACCATCGCTGGGAACAGTTCAAGCGGCATGGAATGCAAAATTATGCCAGAACACGCAACGATGCGGCCGTCGCGTTTCCTTCGGGTGTCAGTCGCATGTCCGCCTACCTGCATCATGGACAGGTATCGCCTTTTCGAATCGCCAGGGAAACCGCTGCATCCAACGCCGAGGGCGCCGAAAAATTCCTGGATGAAATGCTGATTTGGAGAGAACTGGCCCACAATTTCTGTTTTTACCATCGCCATCCCGCCACCTTCGATGCCTTACCGGCCTGGGCGGCCAAGACCCTCACAGACCACCGCCAGGACTTGCGCCGGTCCGTTTACACCTGGGAGCAGATGGCCAGGGCCACCACCGGAGACCCCCTCTGGGACGCCGCCCAGAAATCTCTGCTGATCCACGGCGAACTGCACAACAACCTGCGCATGACCTGGGGAAAAGCCATCCTGCAGTGGACCCGCTCACCGGAGGAGGCGCTGCAGATAATGATCGATTTAAACCATCGATATGCGCTGGATGGCAACGATCCCAATTCTTACGGTGGCATACTGTGGTGTCTGGGGCTTTTCGATCGTCCCTTTCAACCCGAAAAACCGGTCATCGGAACCCTGAGACCCCGTTCGACCCGGTCCCACGCCGCACGCCTCGACTTGAGAAAATACTCGGTAAAGATAGCCAGACCGGCAATCTCGGCGCCGGTAAGCGTGGCGGTCATCGGAGCGGGCCTGTCCGGATTGGTTGCCGCCCGCACGCTGGCTGATCACGGCCTTCGGGTGCAGGTGTTCGAAAAGGCGCGCGCACCCGGCGGAAGAATGTCCACCCGTAGAATGAATTCTTTTGCCTTCGACCACGGCGCCCAATATTTTACGGTGGGGGACGAACGGTTCCAAAAATTCGTCGACAGCTGGATACAGGCCGGTCTTGTCCGCCGGTGGGACGGCCGAATCCGCGTCGTTCATGGCGGTGAAATCCGCAAGGAAAGAGGGGAGCATCTTCGTTTCGTAGGGGTTCCCGGCATGAGTGCGGTAACGCGTCACTTGGCGGACGCTCTGAACATCCGCTGGTCCACCCGCGCGCAGCATGTTCGCAATGAGGGCCGTGGCATCGTTCTGGCGGATGAGCACGGGGATTCTTTGGGAAGCTATGATGCCCTCATCGTTTCCGCTCCTCCGGAACAAAGCGCTGAGCTCCTGGCAAAACTCACCCCTCTGGTCGACCAGGCGACCGCCGTTCGCATGGCTCCCTGCTGGGCCGTCATGCTGGCCTTCGGACAGCCCCTGGAGCTGCCGTTCGACGGCGCCTTCATTCACGATACCGCCGTTGTTTGGGCTGCCAGAAATTCAAGCAAACCGGGTCGTGGGGCTAATGAATGCTGGGTCCTGCATGCCGATTCCGCCTGGTCGTTCGACCATTTCGATCTCGCCCCCGAGGAAGTCGTCCACCGTCTTACGGCATCTTTCTTTTCCGCTGTCGACAGCCTGCCGGTGGAGCCGGTCTTTGCGGCGGCCCACCGCTGGCGCTATGCCAAAGCGCAGAACCCATTGGACGACGGCTGCCTTTGGGACCGCCAGGCGATGATCGGCCTCTGCGGCGACTGGTGTTGCAATTCCAGAATCGAGGGTGCCTTTCTGAGTGGTGCGGCAATGGCCGGCAGAGTCCTGGGCGCCGTCGAGCCAAGACAGTAGATGTTTCCCGAGACGGTTCCTTCCTCAATAAATTCAGTTGAATTCCGGTGACTGAATTTATAATCGATCGAGGTTGGACGGTGACCAATAAAAGGAGATGGAATCGTCCAACACGGCAGGAATGCCTTCGTGAATGGTAGGAAATTGGGGTGACAACCCGACAGCATGGTTCAGCGTACCTGATATGACCGGCAGCCGTAAATTCCAGCAAGAAATGGCGCCGCTGGGATATGGAGTCGGCTGGGCGGTCAGTCCAAAGAGAACATCCAACAGTCGTGTTCCCACGTAAGATATTTTTTGTGGAACGTGCATCACGCGAAGCCGAGGATAATAGGTTTGCAGCGTTTCAAAAAACTCATTCCACGTACATGACAGTTCATCGGCCACCACCCAGATACCCGTCCGACCGTTTTCAGCGGCACGTATGAGGGCACGCGCCGCGTCGATGACGTGTAGATGCGCAAATGGATTGTCGCCCCTTCCCGGAAAAAAGACCTTTCCATGCCGAACCTGGTCAAAAAGCAGGCTGTGGGCTCCGTAGACATGGGGTAGACGCAAGGACACAAAACGTATACCTGCTTTTGAAGCTAATTCTTCGAGGCGCCGTTCGGCCTCGAACTTGGCCTGTCCATAACCGGACATCGGCGACGGTTCCGTATTCTGATCGAGCGGTT
>JARFQH010000410.1 GCA_029287875.1 Desulfobacteraceae bacterium
CGCCTCCATCTCCTCGGGCCCGACCATGATTTTCTCCATTTCTCCCATAAATTCGGATCGAGATGGATTTGTTTTCCAGTTGTTCCAATCCTCTATACTGTGCCACATGGAAGCGACCACGATTCGGTGTGGGTCACGAAGGTCTGTCAACGTTTCCGACGAGATGTAACCCTTCATGCCCATCGCACTGTAGCGGGCGCGGTTGAGCAGTTGGGACACCTGGTTGAGGTTGCCGGTTTTGAATTTTCTTTTGATCAACACCTTGATGGCCATGGTTCCCTCCTTTTTGTTTTCGGGTTGTCATCGGCCGATCGACCCAAGGCCGTTGGGCCGGCTTCTGTTTATGAAACGCCGGCAAATGGTTCCTGCGGAAAAGTGATTTTCAGAAATCGAACGTAATGTCGCTGAGAGTCGGTCGGGATGATGAGCTATGAGGATGAACTGGCGTCGGATGAATCCACTTGGATCGATTGCCGGAACATGATACGGGTCTACCGTAGCGACTTCTACTTTAAGAATTAAATCATAATGCTTCAGGTGTCAAAGCAAATTTTTACGCTCTTAGAGTCTTAGATCGTAACTTCTCCGCAAGATGCGAAGATGTGTTGTTAAAGTGAAACCACTTAATTCATCGGGAATGGGGTTATAGGCTTCAGGTGTCAGGTGTCAGGTGTCAGGTGTCAGCAAATCCCAAATCCTGAAACCTGAAACCTGAACTCTGATTTGGTTGCTGCCGAAGGCCTGCATTGGGAGGACAGGTGCAATGGACAACCCCGAAATGATCAGGACCAGAGGCGACGGAATCGACATTCAGCTGGCTCTGTGGAATGGAGAGGGGAGGGCGATTATTTGCGTGCACGGCCTCACCGCCAATTGCCGCTGCTGGGATACCATGGCCGCGTCTCTTGCTCCCCGCTATAAATTGATCGCATTGGACCTGCGGGGCAGGGGGCTATCGGAAAAACCGCCGGGAGGTTACGGTGTCGAGCAGCACTGCCGGGACATCGAGGCCGTCATCGAGAACTTGGGCATCGAGCGCCCGGTTATCGTGGGTCATTCGCTGGGTGCGCTGATCGCGCTGGCTTTGACCGCCCGCCGGCCGGAGAAGACGGCGGGCCTCGTGCTGGTGGACGGTGCCGGCTCTCTATCGGAGGAGCAACTCGAGAAGGTGCTGACGGGAATCAAGCCTGCTCTGGACAGACTCGGGCTCGTCTTCCCGTCTTTCGAGGCGTACACCGCGCGCTTGAAGCAGGCCCCTTTTCTAAATCCCTGGTCAGAGGCCCTGGAACGTTATTTTCGTTATGAAATCGAAGATGTTCCTGACGGCGTGCGGTCGCGCGTGCGGCCGGAACACATTCTGGAAGAGATCGAAAACCTCAAGAAGGTCAACGCGGCGGATTACTACCCCCGGATCAGGTGCCCGGTTCTGATCTTGCGCGCCACTGAGGGGACCTTGTCGCCGGACGACCGGGTGCTTCCCGAAAGCGCCGTGCAGCGCATGCTCAAAGAGATCCCCGATGCCCGCTGCGTTCCAATCGACGGCACCAATCACTACTCGATCCTATTTCAACCCAACCCCACCCGAGACGACGCAGTCGATAATTTCCTCACCGAGTTGAATAAATAATTCATGCGGTCGGAAAAATCCGGCCGCATGAATTATTTATCTTGACAACCCATTCGACCGCTTCTATTATGAGCATAATCTCATAACAAGCGCTTGAGATAAATCCATGGGAGATAAATGACATTGTCATTGCGACTTTATGTGTTCGTGAATCCAAGAAAGGGAACAGAAGAATGAAAATTGCCGTCTCATCGACCGGAAAGAACCTGGAGGCGACCCTCGACGCCCGTTTTGGCCGGGCCGCCTATTTCGTGATCGTCGATCCGGACACGCTTGCATTTGACGCCGTCGAAAACAAACAAAATCTCAATCTGGCTCAGGGGGCCGGCATTCAGGCTGCCAAGACAGTCCTGCAGCACAAGGCCGATGCACTCATCACCGGAAATTGCGGGCCCAAGGCCTTCAAGGTGCTCGAGGCGGCCGGGATAAAAGTCTACGCGGGTGTCGCGGGGCGTGTGCGGGACATCCTCGAACAATTCAAGAAGGGAGATCTGAGTGAATCCAGGGAACCGAATGTGGAGGGTCACTGGGTTTAATAAGAAATTTTACCTTAAATAGTAATCCGTTGAAAGGAGTATGAAATGAAATTTGCGATTCCCACTGCTGAAGGTAAACTGACCGCTCATTTCGGACACAGCCAGGAATTTGTGTTGCTGCACGTTGAGGAAAACCGCATCACCAAGAAGGAAGTTCTCACACCGCCGCCCCACGAACCGGGCGTTCTGCCCCGTTGGTTGCACGACCTGGGAACGGATGTCATCATTGCCGGTGGAATGGGACAACGTGCAGTCGAGTTGTTTTCGCAGAACAACATTCGGGTCATCACCGGTGCGCCGTGTCTGGCCCCCGAAGATCTCGTGGAACAGTATTTGAAAAATTCGTTGGAAACCGGCTCGAACGTTTGCGATCACTGAAAAAGCGCGTCAAAGGCACTTCAGGGTAAATAAAATGATCATCACCGTTGCAAGTGGAAAGGGCGGAACCGGAAAAACCACCGTGGCCACCAATCTTGCGGTGGCCGTCGAATCCGACGTACAAATGCTGGATTGTGATGTGGAAGAGCCGAACGCCCACCTCTTTCTGAAACCGGAAATCTCGGACACCACAACCGCCACCACGCCTGTTCCGGAGATCGACCTGGAGAAATGCACGCTGTGCGGCGAATGTGAAAAAATTTGCCAATTCAAGGCGATCGTCGTGCTGGGTGACACGGTGCTGACGTTTCCGGAGATGTGCCACGGATGCGGCGGCTGCACGGCTGTTTGCCCGGCAGCCGCCATCAAAGAAATCGGTCGTGAACTGGGTGTCATCGAGACCGGGCACCGCAAGGGTGTCGCCTTCGGCCACGGCCGTTTGCGGATCGGCGAGGCCATGGCGCCACCGTTGATCAAAAAGGTCCGCGCCCTGGCCCTGCCGGACCGGTTCACGATCATCGACGCACCGCCGGGAACCTCATGCCCGGTGATTGCGTCGATGAAAGGGACCGATTTCGTGTTGCTGGTGACAGAGCCGACACCTTTCGGCCTGTACGACCTGAAACTGGCGGTCGGGGCCGTTAAACTGTTGGGCATACCGCACGGCCTGGTGATCAACCGCGCGGACATGGGCGACCGTCAGGTATACGCGTATGCCGAAGAAGAAAATATCCCCATTCTGATGGAGATCCCGTTCGACCGCCGGGTGGCTGAAGCCTATTCCGACGGGGACTTGATCGTGGAAACCCAACCCGAATGGAAGGATGCCTTTCGACATCTTTACGTTTCCATAAAAAAAATGGTTGAAGAGCAGAAGGAAGCAACGCCATGCAAGAGCTGATTGTCATCAGCGGTAAAGGTGGTACCGGAAAAACCAGCCTGGTGGCCGCCTTCGCGTCACTGGCTGAAAACAAGGTGCTCTGTGATGCCGATGTGGATGCCGCCGACCTCCATCTCGTCATGGCGCCCGACATCCGGCAACGCGAGCCGTTTACATCCGGTCACACCGCCGTCATCGAAAAAAATCGCTGCACGGAATGCGGACTGTGCCGCGAGCTGTGTCGTTGGGACGCCATCGGCGAGGACTTCGCGGTCGATGCCGTCGCCTGTGAAGGCTGCGGCGTCTGTGTCCATTTTTGCCCGGAGAAGGCCATCGATTTTCCGGAAAACACCTGCGGCGAATGGTTTGTCTCCGAGACCCGCTTCGGCCCGATGGTTCATGCACGGCTCGGCATTGCCGAGGAGAATTCCGGCAAGCTGGTGGCCCTGGTGCGGCAGGAGGCGAGAAGGATGGCCGAAGCCCGGGGGTTGAACCTCATTCTCACCGACGGTCCGCCGGGGGTGGGGTGTCCGGTGATCGCCTCCATGGGCGGCGCCAGCGGCGTTCTGATCGTGGCCGAACCGTCCGTATCGGGCGTCCACGACATGGAACGGGTCGCGCAGCTGGCCGCTCACTTCAATGTGCCCGCCATGGTGTGCGTCAACAAGTTCGACATCAACACCGAAAAAAGCCGGCAGATCGAAGAGTTTGCCGGCCGGCGCGGATTGGCTTTTCTCGGACGCGTGCCCTTCGATCCGGCGTTTACGCGCGCCATGGTGCAGGGACGAACCATCTTCGAATATTACGGTCATTCCGACGCCAAACCGGCGGTTGTCGGTATCTGGAACAATCTGTTCGGCTCTCTCGAAAAGGCCGCCTGATTCCATTTTGACATATTGATTTTCCGGTGTATATATTAGATTATTTCACGAAGGCGTAATCCATAATATTCTTGTTTTCAGCGAGAATTTCTGGCTCCAACCCCTTTTTGAAAGGAGGCTGGCAAATGGCTATTTTTTTCATGTTCGGAAAATACACTCCCGATGCGTTAAAGGAAATCAGTGCCAGTAGAACAAAGCAGGCGGTGGACGTCATTAATAATCTGGGCGGCGAGGTCAATGCCATGCACATTCTGATGGGAGAATACGACCTGCTGTTCTGCGTTAATCTGCCCGGAATTGAGGAGGCGATCAAAGCCTCGGTGGAACTGACCCGGTTGACCGGGATCACGTTCAACACCTGCCCGGCGATTGCCGTCGAGATCTTCGACCGCATGGCCAAGAAATAAAGAGGCGTCAAATGGCGGACACTTCTCGTTCCGTTGAGCGTCTTGTCAAACACAGGGGAGTGACGATTCCGACGTTTCTTTATGGAACGGCCTGGAAAGAGGATCAAACCGAGTCGTTGACGCATTTGGCCCTCTCATCCGGGTTTCAGGGAATCGATACCGCGAGTCAGCGGCGTCATTACGACGAGGCCGCTGTCGGCAAGGCGGTCCGGCAAGCCTTGGCCAAAGGAGATTTGAAGCGAAGCGATCTTTTCCTGCAAACGAAATTCACCTTTGCCGCAGGGCAGGATCACCGCCTGCCTTATGATCCGGCGGCTGACGTCACCACGCAAGTCCAGAAGTCCTTTGAAAGTTCACTCGGTCACTTCAAAACCGCGTACCTGAACTCTTATATTCTGCATGGCCCTGCGTCGAGCCGCGGCTTGACCGAGGCCGATTGGGAAGTGTGGCGGGCAATGGAGACTTTACAAAAGTCCGGTACGGTAAAGCTGATCGGTATTTCCAACGTCGGATACGATCAATTGCAATTGCTTGTCGAAAAGTCAGAAGTTAAACCGGCGTTTGTTCAAAATCGATGTTTTGCGCGCACGAGATGGGATGCTGCGATTCGAGAGCTGTGCCGATCAAATGATTTGATCTATCAAGGCTTTTCGCTCCTCACGGCTAATGCGACGTTTTTAAATCGACCCGAGATTCAGCAGATTTCACAGCGACGGGGGTGTTCTGCGGCGCAGATCGTATTTCGCTTCGCCCTGCAGGCCGGTATGATTCCATTGACGGGAACAACGAGCGAAGGCCATATGAAAGAGGATCTGGCGGCGTATGACATAGAACTCAGTCAGGCCGAATTCGAGACCATTGAGAACATCGCTTTCAGCTGACCGTTCAGATAAGCTATGATTAATGGACTCAACATTCACGCGAAAATAATGGTTTTCAAAAAAATTAGATTTAAAAAAGTCGTTTTCGATACCCTCTAAACCGGCAACTTCGGTGCCTGCAGTTGCCGCATTTGAGCACTTGGCGTTCATTTTCCCCAACCAATAATGCTCTTTTATTTCCCTTCCTATAGAAATTTTGATGTCGTTTGTACCGCTATAAATTAGGCATTCGCCCCAATCAGACCGGATTGTCATTGTATCTGTCGATAACCGGTTCTTTATCATCGGCGCAGCATTCAGCCTGTTATTTTTTATCGTAATGTGCTATCGGCCCCCTAGACGGGGCACCATCAGCATCAGCGCTCTCAAGTTGAGGGGATGACCTTGACAGGGAAAGTGACGTGAAAATCGAAGACGTTATGGAAATAATGGAGATTAACCTTCGCGAGGCAGACGAGGCCGTAAAGGATTCCGGGCTGTCTCAGGCGGCCCGCAACGAGGCCCTCGGTGCGAAGAAGGCATATGCCCATTGCCTCGGGCTTCTCAATGCGGCCCTCCTGAAAAAAGGCTGGAAGTGACCCTCCTTCGGGCCCCGGCAAGATTTATTGGCATATCTTGTCTGCCTTTTGGCCCGCCTACCGCGTTACATCCGCCGGCAATTGACATAAGTTTCAAAAATCCTAATTGACGGACTCAAACACCCGTGGCAGGGCATCGGCCGGCACCGCAGGATAGAAATATCACCGCGTTCAGTCGTCCTCAGGCAGGGTCGTCAGTTCGATGGCCCAGTCGACCGCCCGCTGGAAAGCCCCCCTGACCTTTTGGTCGTCTAGGTTGAGCTGCTGAATCATCTTTTCGGCCTCGAGCCAACGTGCTTCTTCTAACAGACCGGCAAGCTGCAGCAGCGGCGCGTACTCGCTGTTGGGCTCGCCGCATAGAGCCGATTGGAGTTTGGTGTCCAGGGGCAGATGGGCCACGATATCCGCCATTGAAACGCCGAGCATGACATCCAGAAGTGAAAAAGTGCCGAGGAGATTGAGACTGTCCGGATCGAAGCCCCAATAGTCGTGATCCGAGGCAATCAGTTCGAGAAACTTGCCGCGCTGAACCGCCAGCAACATCAGATCCGATGCATCCTTGTTGGGACTCACGTCCATGATCAACGACACACGCAACCAGTTTTTCATTTTGTTCCATCCCAGCAACGCGATGGCCTGGCGGATGGATTTTATTTTTTGGGGGAATCCGAAAGCCGCTGAATTCAGGTAAGCCAGCAGACGATAACTGACGGACACATCGGTTTGAATGGTTTCGGCCATCACATCAATATCGGGTTCCTGCATTTCAAACAGTCGCAAGAGCCTGAAGCGCGACACTTCAGCCGGGGACATCTTGCGTAGCTTGATGACATCCGGTGTTTTGAAAAAAGCGCCTGAATACAAAGAAAACCCCATCTCTCGGCAAGCTTCGAACCACGCCGGGTCTTGCACCCCGGTGGCCATGGACAATGCGTCGTAACGGCGGGTGAATTCCATGATCGTCGTCAAGTCGTCCCGGCGCTTTGCGTCAACGGCGATGCTGATGATATCCGCTATCCTGTACAAGGGGTCGCTGTCCGGACTTCCCGTAAATCCATCGACGGCGACCAAAAAACCATCGGTTTTCAACCGTTTCAGCGACGGAACGACATCAGGAGTCGCCAACACGGTTTCATCAACCTTGACGACGGCCGAGACCGGTGGGAGGACGTACGGTAAATCGTCGAGCAGGCCCTTTGCAGTGAAGTCGAGAACGATCTTTTTGCCCCGATCCAGCATATTCTGCAATCCGATATAGGCGCTTTTGGCCAAACTGGTGGCCGCACTTTCTGTGTTTGCCGAATCTCCGGGAGCGGTTACTCCACCAACGCGAAACAGCTCGTACCCCCACAACCGGCGTTTGTCGTCGAATACCGGCAGGCGTGCCAGGGAAACAGTTGCGGCTTGCGGTGCTGATGATCGGTCAGCTGTCACCATCGTCTCATCTCCTTTGGTTGCCGGGCAGCCCGCAAGGGCGCCCCCTTTTTTGGGGGATCTGCATTGACACCACATCACAGAAACGGCTGAACCTTCCAGATGTCGGCGGCATATTCGAGGACGGCCCGGTCGCTGGAGAACTTGCCCATACGGGCCGTGTTCAGAATCGACCGCTTCGTCCATTCCTCCGGGTCGCGGTAGAGGCGATTGACCGCTTCCTGGGCCGTGATGTACGACCGGTAATCCGCCAGGATCCGGTAGTGGTCGGAATAGGCGCCCTGATGAAGCAAACTGTCAAAAACGGGGATAAACAGCCCCGGTTCATCGGCACAAAAACAGTCGGAAGCGATCATGCCGAGAACCTGCCTCAACTCGGCATCGCTCTCGTAGTAGCGGACCGGGTCGTACCCCGCCACCCGTGTGGAGTTGACCTGCTCGGCCGTCAACCCGAAAATGAAAATATTGTCGGCACCGACTTCTTCCATAATTTCCACATTGGCGCCGTCCAGTGTGCCGATGGTCAGGGCTCCATTTAAGGACATCTTCATGTTGCCGGTGCCGGAAGCCTCCATGCCCGCGGTTGAAATCTGTTCGGAGAGATCAGCCGCCGGTATGATCTTCTCCGCCTGCGACACGCAATAATTGGGCAGAAACGCCACCCGCAGGCGTCCCTGAACGTCGGGATCGTTGTTGACCACTTCCGCCACGGCATTGATCAATTTGATAATCCGCTTGGCCTGGTGATAGGCGGGCGCCGCCTTGCCGGCAAAAAGGACCGTGCGCGGCGCGATTTCCTCGTCTCGGCCCGCTTTGATGCGGTTGTACAGGGTGATCACGTGAAGCACATTGAGCAGCTGCCGCTTGTATTCGTGGATGCGCTTTACCTGGACATCGAAAAGCGTATCCGGATTGACGCCGAGGTGTATCTTGCGCAACATGTAGCGCGCGAGTCGCGTTTTGTTTTCCTTTTTCGCCTGGCGCCAGGCTTCTCGAAATGTCGGATCCTCGGCATGCGGAACCAGTTCGGTCAGTCGGACGAGGTCACATATCCATTTAGGACCGACGACGGACGTGATCAGTTGCGACAGTGAGGGATTGGCCTGTTTGAGCCACCGGCGCGGCGTGATGCCGTTGGTGACGTTTTTGAAGCGGTCGGGGAAAACACGGTTAAAATCGCGAAACAAATCGGTTTTCAAAATATCGGAATGCAACGCGGCCACACCGTTGACGGTATGGCTTCCGATGATGGCCAGATGGGCCATGCGGACGGCCCGCTGCGCGCCTTCCTGAAAAATGGACAGCCGGGCGGGCAAGTCGGTTTCCTGCGGAAAACGCTCGCTGAGCAATTGGAGAAACCGGTGGTTGATTTCGCCAATTAACTCGAGGTGCCGGGGCAGCAGATTCCCCAATAAGTCGACCGGCCAACTCTCCAACGCCTCGGGCATGACCGTGTGGTTGGTGTAGGCAAACGTGCGCTCACAGATGCGCCACGCATCGTCCCAGCCGAGTTTCTCTCCGTCTACAAGAAGTCGCATGAGTTCCGCGAT
>JARFQH010000014.1 GCA_029287875.1 Desulfobacteraceae bacterium
AATTCCTCACCCCCGTAACGGACGGCAACATCGGATTTGCGCAACGACTTCTTCAGTAGTTCGGCCGTTTCCCTCAGGACGTAATCGCCGGCGAGATGCCCCATGGTATCGTTGACTTTCTTGAAATGATCCAGGTCCGCCATGAGTAGTGTGAGCGGAAATTTATAGCGTTTAGCCCGGTACATTTCACCTTCTCCAAGGGGGGTAAACCGGTTAAAAGCGTGGTTCATTTGCCTGATCTGGTGAGGGAATCGGTTGCATTCGCTCTGAGAGGATCCAACGCGAAGTGTCATTAAGCATCAGTAATCTGTATCACTTCGCTCACTCCCAGACGTCGAAACGCTGCCGGCCTCATTTGTGAAAAAGTCGTCTTTGACTGCTGGATACAAATTCGAAATGATAAAGAGCATCTGGATTTCATCGACAAGGGCTTGCATGAGAATTGTTTCCTCTTTGTCCAGATGATCCAGAGGGAGGATGCAGGCCGCCACAATGGAAAGGTTATCTTTAGCGTCGGTCACGATGACGCAGCCGGCGGCAGGTTTGCCCTCGACAATTGCCCTGTTACCGATGTGCGGGTTTGCGACCGGTTGGGTTTTGCGAACTTCCCGATGCTCGACGATCATTCTGAGAGTTCGTCGGTCGACGATTCGGATCGTGACCCAATCGACGTTCATCATGCCCAGAATTTTGCCGCCAAACATGCCCATCAAATCCTTGAATTGCCGTCGGTTCTCGGGCAGCCGTTTCAATCCGGAGAATACGGAACGGATTTCCTGAAGTTGAACGTTGACGGTTCCAATGTAGCGGAAGACGTCCGTGAGTCGGTCTGCCAGGACACTTCTATCAGCGGCAAGCCGCCGCAGTCTTTTTTTATAGGCGGAAACGGCAGTGCGGTATGCCCTGGAGGCCAGGTAGGCCAACGCAAACAAAAAAAGGATCAGGACCGCTTCGATGGCATTTTCTTCGAACACGAACCGATCGAACAGTGCAATTCTGCGGGGAACAAGAAAGGGTGTCGCGGCGATAAGCAACAACATTGAGCCGACGACAGCAAAAAAAACGGCCTTCAGGTATCTCAGCGTTTTGATGGGGTCTTTCGATACGATCGGTTGCTCTGTAAGTTTTGATTGCATTTCAAGTCGTTTGTTCTTAGGCGGCAACGACGATACAATCTGTCCTGTTTATCCTGCGTTTGCGAAGCAGAATCCACCCTCCCTATCTATTGATGCGGCACCGTTTTAACCTGGCAGGTTGCCGTGCCTTCGTCACATTCGAGCATCGTGGGCATCAACCAGCTGTGGCCGCCGCGGGCGATCAGGATGTCCGCGGCTTCAGGGCCCCAGGACCCGGCCTGGTAATTGGGAAAATCCGCCGGTTTGCTGTTTTCCCAGAAATCGAGAATCGGGCGGATCACCGACCAGGAACTCTCGGCCTGATCGGCTCGCATGAACAGGGTGGCATCGCCTTCCATTACGTCCAATAGCAGGGTTTCGTAAGCCTCCGGGGGCCTGGTTTTGAACGCCTCCTGGTAGTAAAACTGCATCATCACCTGGGACAGGCGCATACCCGGACCGGGATTCTTGGCTCTGAACCGCAGGAGAATTCCTTCTTCGGGTTGAATCGCGATCACCAGCCGGTTGGAAAGCCAATCGAGCAGCACCGTGGATGGAAATGTTTGGTGCGGAACCTGCCGAAACTGAATGGATACCTCGGAAACCTTGGCTGGCAGACGTTTGCCGGTGCGTAGGTAAAAGGGGACATCCTGCCAGCGCCAGTTGTCGATAAAGAGTTTGACGGCGGCGAAGGTCTCCGTACAAGAATTTTCGGCCACGTCGGCTTCGCTGAGGTAGGCCGGGACCTGTTCACCCCCCATGAATCCTTCGCCGTACTGGCCGCGAACGGCATACTCGGGAACCCGGTCTTCGGGTATCTTGCGAATGGTGTGCAGGACGTCCACCTTTTTGTTGCGAACCTCGTTGGCTTCGAAAGAGGTGGGTGCCTCCATGGCGATCAAACACAGGACCTGCAATAGATGGTTCTGGATCATGTCCCGCAGGGCGCCGGCATGGTCGTAGTAATCACCGCGGTGGCCGACCCCCATGTTTTCGGCTACCGTGATCTGAACGTGATCGATGTAGTGCCGGTTCCAGATCGGCTCGAAAATGCTGTTGGCAAACCGGAAAGCGAGGATGTTTTGAACCGTCTCCTTGCCGAGGTAGTGCTCGATGCGAAAAATCTGGGATTCATCGAAGAGCTTGACCAGGCTGCGATTCAGCGCGCGAGCCGAATCCAGATCATGGCCGAAGGGTTTTTCCACGACGATGCGGCAAGCTCGCCGGTCGCGATTGAGCTTTGCTTCCGCCAGACCCTGGGACAGGGTTTCGATCATGCGCGGTGGCACCGCCATGTAAAAGATGCGGTTGGCCTTGAGGCCCCATTGGTCCTCCTTTTGCGCAAGCTTCTCGGCGATGGCGGCGAAGGTTTTGGCCTGGCTGAAGTCGGCCTGCATGTAGGCGAAATGTTCGCTAAAGGCTTTCCATTGCTCTTTGCGGGTCTGGCCGCGCCGCGAAAAGCCGTCGACGCCCTCATGCAGGTGTTTGACAAAACGTTCGTTGCTCATTTTGGCGCGGTCCAGTCCCAGAACCCAGAACTTCTCCGGCAGCCAGTGATCCAGAAACAGGTTGTAGAGAGCCGGCACGAGCTTGCGCCAGGTCAAATCACCGGCGCCGCCGAAGATCACGAAGATGCCGGCATCGGGACGGGTTTCTTTCTGCATAGCGCCTCCTCTGAAAGGTCCAAGAAGTTATTGCTTTGTCGGTATTGTTCCTACACGGGTGCCTGCGCTGTTTAGAACTCCTTGGTGGCTTTATCAAATGCATCGTACAGCTCATGGTAGCTTTTTAAAAATCCGGTCTTAACATCTTCCCATGCGTTGCGGGAGCTGTGCTTCAGACCGCCGTACCACTCGGCGGCGACGGTGCGCTGTTTCTGGAGCGCCGTCAAGGATTCCCTGGCTTTCGTGCGCGCGGATTGATCCATCTGGTCCCATTTTTGGCTGAGTTGGGATTGCAGCCCGTCGATGCGGGTGTCAAGGTCATCGAGGGCTTCCTTGGCCTTCTTGACCGCTTCATCCCGCTGATCGGCCGTATAGCTGCTTATGGCCTGAAGCGCTTGCGCCGTCTTCTCTTTGACCTCTTTGGCCGTCGTCTTTTCCGCCGCAGTCTGGGCCGCGGTGCCAATCGACCCCAGGGCAAAGAAGAGCACCGTGATCAACACTAGTCTTGCTGTTGCTGATTTCTGAGTTTTCATTTTTCCGCTAGCTCCTTTCCATTTTTTTTGATTGAAGTTTTACCTTGTTAACATTTATCGATACCAGAGGATGAGGTTCGCCTCGACGGGCACAAGGGCCCCCTCCAATGCCGGAATGATGCGCGGGGTGTAGTCGCCGGCCGGCTTTCGCGCCGGTATGCGGGCGCTGTAAGAATACCCCGGCGCAGGATTCGAAACCTCCCCGCCTTGGATCATCGGGTGGATATCCGGTTCTTCTCCCTCCCGAATCTCTGCACAGAGTTGAACCCGGATGGCGTCCGGCTTGAGACCCGGCAGGAAAACCGGCACCTTGAACGTAAAGTGGCCCTCATCTTCCTGAATCTCGAGGTTGCCGAAACCCAGCTGGGGCCAGCGGGCTTCCAGGGCCTTGCGCCGCTGGCAGAGGAGGACCGCCTTATTGGCCCGATCGGCAGTGCGATCGCGGTAGGCCAGAGCGGCCGGCAAATAAAAGCGTTCCACGTATTCGCGGACCATGCGGTTGGTGCTGAATTGCGGCGTCAGTTCGGCCATGCTCGCCCGCATTCGTTGCACCCAGGCCCTGGGTATGCCGTCAAAACCTCTATCGTAGAAATCCGGGATCACCTCCTGCTCCAACAGGCGGTAGAGTTGTTCGGCCTCTTGGGCATCCCAGGCCGGGTCTTCCCCATGTTCCCGGCCGTCTCCAATGGACCAGCCCACCTCCGGCCGGTAGGCCTCGGCCCACCAGCCGTCCAGCTCCGAGAGGTTCAGGCCGCCGTTGACCAGTACCTTCATGCCGCTCGTACCACTGGCCTCCCACGGCCGGCGCGGCGTATTGATCCATAGATCGACTCCCTGCACCAGGCGCTCTGCCAGTGCCATGTCGTAATCCGCAAGGAAAACGACGCGCGATCGGATGTCCGCCCGACGAATGAAGTCGGACCAGGCCTGGAAAAGGGCCTTGCCGGTCGCGTCTTGAGGGTGAGCCTTGCCGGCGATGACGAGTTGGGCCGGACGCTCGGTATTCTGCAGCAGGCGAACCAAACGCTCCGGGTCGTGCAGCAGGAGGTTGGGACGTTTGTAAGCGGCGAACCGGCGGGCAAATCCCATGGTGAAGATGTTGGAATCAAGATATTTTTCGGCTTCGAGAGACTCTCTTTTGGCCGTCCCCAAGGCCTCGAGCTGTCGGACGAGCCGCTCGCGCGCATATCGAACGAGCTTGCGGCAGCCCTCGTTGCGAAAAGCCCAGAGGGTTTCATCCGGCACTTCCTTGATAGCGGCTTCGATAACGCTCATGTCACCCGTCCAGCGCTTTTTGCCGCAGGCTTCTTGCCAGAGCTCATCGGCTGCGGCAGAATCCCAGGAAGGCACATGCACGCCGTTGGTGACATGGGTGACCGGGACCTCCGGATGCGGCCAGCGAGGAAAAAGGGGCTGGAAAATACGACGGCTGACCTCGCCGTGAAGTCGACTGACGCCGTTGACCCGACCCGCACCTCGAATCGCCAGGTAGGCCATGTTGAAGGGTTCCGTCGCGTCGTTCGGATCCCGGCGTCCAAGGGCCAGCAGCCCGTCGAGCCAGATGCCGAGCTGTTCGGCATATGTTTCCAGGTACTGGGCCGTGAGGGAAGGGGAGAAGCGGTCGAAACCGGCCTCTACCGGCGTATGGGTGGTGAAGATGTTGCCGGCCCGTGTCGCGGTCAGCGCCACTTCAAAGGACTGTCCGGTGTCCTCCATGCACGATCGCGCTCTTTCGAGGACCGCCAGCGCCGCGTGGCCCTCGTTGAGGTGGCAGACCTCGGCCTTGATGCCGAGCAGCCGCAGCAGGTGCCAGCCGCCGATGCCGAGCGCAATCTCTTGCTGCAGCCGCAACTCCGGCCCGCCGCCGTACAACTCGGCCGTAATGCACTGGTCGGCGGGGCTGTTGGCCGGGTCGTTGCTGTCTAAAAGGTACAGCCGCACCCGTCCCACCTTGGCTTCCCACAACCGGAATCGCACTTTGCGGCCGGGGAAGTCCAATGCCATTCGCAGCCACTCGCCCTCCGAATCCCGCACGGGCAGGATCGGCAGCTGGCTGGGGTCATTGTACGGGTAGAACTCGGTCTGAGCACCCCCGGCATCGATCACCTGGCGAAAGTAGCCCTGCTGATACAGCAGACCGATGCCGACAATCGGCACTCCGAGGTCGCTGGCCGTCTTGAGGTGGTCCCCCGCCAGGATGCCGAGACCCCCGGAGTAGATGGGAAGGGCCTCGCTCAGGCCGAATTCCATGCTGAAATACGCAACGGTCATTGGAGAAGCGGCGTGGGCTTCCGAATACCAGCTGGACCCTTCCAACGCCTTGTGGTGTTCTGTGAGGTGCTTGTCGACCTGCTTCCGGAAAGCCGGCTCCTGGGCCAGGGTTTTGAGGCGGGCGGAGGAAACCGACTGCAAAATGAGCCACGGGTTGCGGGTCAGGTTCCACAATTCGGGATCGATGCGCTCCCAGAGAGGATCGGTCGTATGGCTCCAGGACCAGCGCAGGTCCAGACCCAATTCGGCCAGTCCCTCGAGCCCTTCCGGCATCGGGGGAACGAGATAATAGTTTGAAATCGCCATACGGGCCTCCTTTTCTCCTCATTACCCGCTCGTTGGCTGTCTATACTATGGCGCGGACGGCGTCCCGTTTTTGCTCCGAGGCATTGTAGATGCCCAATGCCCAACCCGGAAGCGCCGTGATGAGGACCAGAAGGTACAAACGAGTCTTGAGGCTCGCGAAATGTGAGATCTTCATCGGTACCCCGATGTCATAAATCCTCTGGGATCAAACCATTGCCGGGCGGAGTAAAATCAAAACGGAACCATAATCAATTGAAAGGTAAAAGCGAAGTCCGTAAATAATCTCAGGATTCCAAACCCTGCCTGCGAACACGTCACCGTTCTTGAGAGCTGAAAAAACCTACCAGACTTTTTACCACTTCTGCCATGAAGTCCAGATCCAGTTTGTCCATCGTATCGGAGGGCAAGTGATAGTGAGGATTACGAAAAAAGGCCGAATCGGTGACCATCACGGCCGGAAATCCTTTGTCCCAGAATGAGGCGTGGTCGCTGAGCCTCACCGCCGGCAATATCCACCCGTCGAGAGGAACGCTCAGCGAGACAACCGGAAGTCCTGGATTCTGGTGGAAACTCTTAACGAGCTTGCGGGAAAAGGATCTTGAACCGAAGTTACCCACGATGCCGATGAAATTTCCCTCTTTGGGGTAGCCGAAAAACGTCAGCGGGAAGGGGTAGTGTTGGCAGCCCGGTTCATTGCAGGTGTACCCCACCATTTCAAGACAGATCATGCCATCCAGCGAAAGCTTTTCCCGCTTGGCTTTGGCGGCATAAATCCGGCTGCCCATAAAGCGTGTGCCATAAACCGGCGGTTCTTCAAGCGCAAAAGCAACGAAGGTGACTTTCAAATCGAGAGACTGGCTCCCAGCCATTGCCTGCAACTCCCGGGCGGTCTCCAGCAAAACCGCCACGGCACTCGCGTTGTCGTCGGCGCCCACGGTCCCAGTCACCGAGTCGTAATGAGCTCCTACCAGATAGTGATGTGACGGTTTGCTGCCAACAGACAACTCGGCCACCACGTTGGACACCGACATCTCGCGATAGGAGTACGGTTCGTGGCGAACCGGTATTTGGATGCTCTCGAAGAAGGAATAAATAAAGTCGGCTGTCCTGCGAAGGTTATTGGGATGTCGGACGCTGCGCTCACCGATGCTGCGTGTCATCATAACCAGGTGATCATGCAGGCGGCCTTTAATTTGTTGAAGGTCCATCGCGTCGATTTCCTGATGTGTATGCCCATTCGTCGGCGAACCAGCGAACACCGCCAGCACCGCCACTAAGAGGCCAAACCATTTCACCCGTCACCACCCTGAATTGAGCCGTTTTCGATAGATTCGGCATATTAGATTTGTATATCATGATCACGTGCTTGAAACGATAACTTCTTTCGATTGAGAGTATTGCGTTTGTATGGGTCAAAGCGAGTTTTTGTGCGGTACCGTGTTCATAATTGCATATCAATCGCGTATTTCCTATCGGTTTTTATCGTCGTCAGTCCTTTCACGAGATGCTATAATTCCCTTGATTACGACGAAAAAATGACAATTCTTTATCATGAAATTCAGATTAAGGAGATTGACCAGTGAAGAGCAATATACCTTGGAATAGTCCTTGTATGCGAAGGTTCGGCACTTCCATTCGGAAACAAATCCAAGAGGTGGCCAATCAAGTCGTACTGGGCACTTTCAGAGCGCAGCTTCATGCGAAACAACACGTAACAGTCAAGGACACCTTCATGGTACCGGGCCTTACAGGCCGGGCATAGGGCCTCAGTAAAAAATAATTCCACATCTTGCTTGTCTATTGGCCCGTATACTGCGTTACCTCCACCGACACGTATCTCGATATGCGCCGGTGGATGTGCCTTGTAGACGAACCTAAATCCGGCGCAATCTTGTGGAATTATTTCTTACCGTGACCCATAGGATGTGGCATCCCGGCATTGAGCAATCTGTACGAAACACTGGTAACCGTTCACAGGGTTGCAAAGTCCGATGCGCTTCAAACCACCTAATTGTAAGCGTTTACAGGGTGCCGCAGATGCAAGGCGTCGGGCGCGCAGACGTACTTTTGTACTTCAAGTGCCCGACAACAAAGCAGATGCGGTGCC
>JARFQH010000016.1 GCA_029287875.1 Desulfobacteraceae bacterium
TCCAACTCCCTGACCCTGGGGTAAAATTCGGCCAAACGATCAATCTTGTCGCTTTTTTCCTCTGTACAATCCTGCATGCGGTCCAGGAAGCGTTGGACGGTGGGGCTCAGGATACCCTCCAAATTGTAACCTACGCTCATATTGAAGATAAAGCCCTGCTCCTGCGGTGTGCCCCAGCCGAACTTGTCCTTGAGAATGTGCAACACGATCCAGGCATTCAGGTATTCGTCAAAAGACTGGTCCAACTTCAGCTCCTGGGACCATTCGCAGTTATAGCCCTCATCGGTCATGTCAATGCAGGGTTTGGTGACCTCCAGTTCATCCAGCACCTGGATTGTTTTCAATTCCAGATAACGGGCGCCGGTCAGCCAGGCGGCGATCAGGTTCAGGGACAGCTGGGTGTGGGGGCCGGCCGCCACACCCAGAGGCGTTTCCAGAAGCTGCCCGTAGCGGCGCATCCGAAAAGGGTCGGTCGGTCGGGGGACAAAAAAGAGTTCTTTAGGAATACCAAAAATCTGTCCTTGTTCTTCCTCTGCCAGAACCCACTTAAGCAGGGTCTCTATTTTACAGCCCCAAAACTTATCGCTGCTCATGGTATCGTCTCCTCGTTCTATCGGCATGCTCCGGAAATGGTAACATATGCGATTTTGGTTGTGGGAGCGGCTTCCAGCCGCGATCATACGATGATGGTTAGGAGACTTTTTTTCGCGGCTGGAAGCCGCTCCCACGAGTCATTGATGTTAAGATAATGACATTAATTGCTTTTTGATCAAACTGGCCGCTCTGCCGTCGGTTTGAAATCTGTTTTGAAAGATGACCGTCGACCGGACTGAATATTCAACATCGAACGTCCAATTTCTCAGTAATCCTTCCACAGTATCCCGACACCTGAAACTTCAACCTCGGCTTACATTTTACTCCAAAGCTTCTTTCCCATCTCCCTGGCAAAAGCCAGCACATCGCCTTCATCCACGGTCGTGACCTGTTGGTTTTCGACGATGACCCGGCCCTGGCAGATCACCGTTTCTACATGGCGGGCGTCCAGGCCGTAGACAAAGTGCCCCAAAAAGTTGTCCGCTGTCAAATCGGTGGGGGCATCGTAGTCGAGAATGACCAGATTGTTATCCGCATCCCCTTGCGCCCCGCATTCTCGGGTGTAGCGGTGGACATTGCGGAAGCGCTGATAAATGCCGTCGAAACCAATGCCTTCAGTGGCCTGGCCGACCAGGAAGGCGGCTTGGGCGCTACGCAGCATATCGCAGTGCATACCGTCGGTTCCGAGCATGACATTGTCGGTAAGGGACGCATAACCGGTTAGACCCACATTGTTGTTCTGGTTGCTTTCCGTGTTTTGTGCCACCCAGATCCCGGACCGGCGCACCAGCTCCTTTTCGCGGTCTGAGAGGTGGATGCAGTGGGGGAAAATGGACGTCTTGAGTTCCAGGGCGCCGGCGTCCTGGAGACGTTCCACCACCCGCTTGCCGTACTTGGCCAAGGCATCTTCCTGATCGGCTATGTCTTCGGCCACATGCATATGGAGGCCGGTGTTGTGTTTTTGGGCCAGGGCAATCGCCTTGTTCAGGAGTTCCTCACCGACGGTAAAAGAGGCATGCAGCCCCACATGGCCTTGATGGCCCGCCGCCAGAAAAGCGTCGGTCTCGGCCAATCCTTCCTCGCGGGGGGCTTCGCCGTCCCGATCGGAGATCTCATAACACAGCATATGTGCGACGCCGACCCGGTCAAAGGCCCTGGCGATGGTAGACAGGGAGTCTTTAATCGCAAACGGCGAGGCATGGTGGTCGATGATGAAAGTCACACCGTTTTTGGCACAGTAAAGGGCCGATGCCAGGGCGCTGGCCTCGATCATCTCCAGATCCAGGCGTTTGTCGATATGCCACCAGACGTACTGGAGTATCTCAGTGAAATTGGCCGGTATCTTCCGCGGGGCCGGCATGCCTCGCGCCAAGGTGGAGTAGATGTGATGGTGACCGCAGCCGAAGGACTTGGTCACCAGCTTGCCGGCACAATCGATTACCCGATCATGTGGGGTTATTGTATCCGCTGACGGCAGGGCCGTCAGGAAGGAAAACCCGTTTTGGGATCCTTCTTCCACGGCAAGATGGGTTCGTTGGATCTCGAGGCTTTGCCAATCCAGAAACGTTGCGTCTTTTAGGTATAGGGTCATGGGATATTCCTTTTTGGTTAACGAATATCAAACAGCAAAAATCTCGATAGATAGAATCCTCAGAAAAGCAAACCGCAGAACCGCAGAATATCAAATATCGAATGTCGAAGGGTGGTTTCGCTTTGCTCAGTCTTTTGAATTCATAAAAATTCGATAGTATTCCTTCCTTCGACATTCGATATTCAGGATTCGATATTCGATATTCTCTGTTTCACTCTTTCGTTCGTTGGCGACAGAGGCAACCGGTAGCGGCGTTGCCCGTCGAATCGGCAATAGGCGTTGGCGATGGCTGCCGCCGTCGGGATGCAAACAATTTCACCGACGCCTTTGGCGCCAAAGGGTCCCATCGGATCGGCACACTCCACCCCGATGGCCCTGATTTCCGGAACATCCTTGGCTTTGAGCAGTCCCAGTTTGGACATGCGCTTCGACGTCAGGCGACCGTCCTTGAGGGGCAGTTGTTCACTGAGAGCGTACCCCATGCCCATGACCACACCGCCTTCGATTTGGCCCTCGTACAAAATCGGGTTGATGATTTTACCGCCGTCATGGGCGGCGTGGATGGCTTTGAGTTTGCCCTCCGCGTCCAATACTGCCAGGTGGGTCGCATAACCGTAAGAAAAATGGCTGATGATCTCACCATCCACATGATGATCAGTGGTCCAGTCGACCACGAAACGGGCGACGTATACTCGACCGACCAAATCGGCCAGCAAGCGGCCCTCAAGATCGGCCTTCAGTTTTTGGGCGGCTGCGATGACGGAATTACCCAGCAGGGCTGTGCCCCGGCTGGCGGTGGTCACGCCACCCATGGCCTCGGCCCCGGTGGAACATTTGACGTCGATTTGCACCGACCCGTACAGGCTTAGCACCTCGCACAATATTTGACGGGCCACCGTATGAATGCCCTGACCCATTTCAGTCCAGCCGTGACACAGTTCAATGCGATCGGAAGCTACGACCTTGAGGCGCGTGTCGCTAATCTCCTCCAGGCCGTTGCCGATGCCGCAATTCTTAATGGCGCAGGCCAGTCCGGCATACTCGGCCTGGTAGAAGGCATCCTTGACAGCCTCCAGACACTGACGCAGACCGACCCCTTCACCCAAGACATGACCGGTGGTGGTCATTCGTCCGGCGGTAAGGATGTTGTCGTAGCGAAACCGCCAGTGATCAAAGCCGCCTTTGATGCAGAGTTCGTCGACCAGGCTTTCCATGGCGAAGTTGGACTGATTGACACCGAATCCGCGGAAGGCCCCCGCCGGGGGGTTGTTGGTGTAGTAGGCACTGGCCACGACGTCCACACTGGGCACATGGTAGGCCGCAGCGGCGTGGGTGCCGGTACGGGCGACCACCTCGCCGCCAACAGAGGCGTAAGCTCCGGTGTCTCCCACGATCCGGGCTCGCAACGCCGTGAGCTTGCCATTTTCATCGCAGGCCAGTTTGTAGTTCATCTGCATGCGGTGGCGCTTGGGGTGCATGCGGATGGACTCGGCGCGATTGAGGTGCACCTTGACCGGGCGCTGCAAAGCCATACTGTATAGCGCGGCATGGTGCTGGACAGTCAAATCCTCCTTGCCGCCGAAACCGCCGCCGGCGGAGACCTGGACGATGTCGACCTTCTCCTCGGGTAGGTTCAACAGGGAGGCGATCTGCTGACGGTCCTTGAAAATGCCCTGACTCTGAGAATAGACCGTCAGGCCATCCGCGGCGTCGGGCCGTGCAATACTGGTCTCGGTTTCCAGAAAGGCGTGTTCCACAAAGGGGGTTTCAAAAACACCCTCGACGACGTGGGCTGAGGCAGCAAATATCTGGTCGACGGGTTCTCCCCGACAGATGACGGTCTCCTTGAGCAGGTTGCCGGCCGGGTGGATGTTCACCGGGCTGTCGGCCGCAGCGGTCATCTCGACCAGCGGTTCCAGGACGTCATAATCAATTTGAATACGTCCCAGAACCTGGCGGGCGATCTCTTCACTTTGTGCTACCACACCGGCCAGCACATCACCGATACAGCGGGTTTCCTCACCTTCGGCCACCAACATGGGCCAGTCTTTGACGTGGATGCCCTGATAGCGCTGGCCCGGTATGTCCCGGGCTGTAAAGATTCGGATGACGCCGGGCAGCTGCTCGGCGGCTGAGACATCGATGCTTCTTACCTTAGCCCGGGGATGTTCACTGAATTTTAGAGCCCCGTAAAGCATGCCGTCAAACTTCATGTCATTGATGTAGGGGCTGACCCCGAGCGCTTTTTCATACCCTTCGTACTTGGGGGCGGAATATCCAATGCCGGTATTTTCCTCCCAGGCGATTTCCTGATTTTGCCTTAAAGCCGTAGCGGCCAGAAGAATGGCATCGATAATTTTGACGTAACCGGTGCAACGACAGACGTTGGCCCGCAAGGCCTTGACGACCTCAGCGCGGCTGGGATCGGGATTGCTCTCCAAGAGGATCTTGGCACGGGAGAGGATGCCCGGCGTACAATAGCCGCACTGAACTGCGCCCTTGGCCACAAAGGCCCGGCCCAGGGTGCGCCGTACGTTCTCCGGAAACCCTTCGATGGTGACGATTTCCTTGCCCGCCGCCCGCTTCAGCGGTGTGGAACAGGCCAGGGCGGGCTTACCGCCCAGCTCTACCAAACAGGCCCCGCAGGCTGCCTGCCCCGAGCAGCCATCCTTGACGGACGTAATCCCTTTCTCTTCACGCAGGAAACTCAACAGCGACGTTTTTTCATCACCGTCAAATTCGATTTCCTGACCGTTTAAGGTAAACTTGATCATGGCGATCCCTCATTTATTGAAGATTGAAGAATGAAGATTGAATATTGTAACCGTTCAGGGGTTCAGAGGTTCAAAGGTTAATGACTAACCGAGAATCGAACCTTTAAAAATCTATGGCCGAACAAAAAAGAGTCAATTATGTTTGTAGTTTTGGCATAACGAACCAAGTCCGGAAAGCCCACAACCCTGAAGCAGCACTGGTCCTATGA
>JARFQH010000055.1 GCA_029287875.1 Desulfobacteraceae bacterium
ACGTATCAGCTGAAAAAGTGATGCCACACATTAACATTTAACGGGGCTCGCCCCACCGACACCGAAAACGGGAGAACACGGCACCATGGGCACCAACAACCTCATTTTTCTGGAGAATATCGAATGGTTCGACGAAAGCGGGCAGGAACTCGTTCACCGGATTCCCGAGGAAGGCTCCGGTGAAATCAAATATGGGGCGCAGCTGACGGTAAGGGAAAGCCAGGCCGGCATCTTTTTCTACCGCGGCAAGGCGGTCGGGGCTTTCGGGCCGGGTCGCCACACGCTCAAGACAGCCAACATTCCGATTCTGACCAAAATCGCCAGCCTGCCCTGGGCCCTGAGAAGCCCACTGCGGGCCGAGGTCTATGTGGTCAATCTGAAAGTCTTCACCAACCTGAAGTGGGGCACCCGGGATCCCGTGGCCTTCAAGGACTCGGAACTGGGGCTGGTGCGGCTGCGGGCTTTCGGCGTTTTCAACCTCCAGGTGGTCCAACCGGTCCTTTTTATCAACACCATGGTCGGCACCAAGGGGATGCTCACAACGACCGAAATCGAAGAGTATCTCAACCGGGTCATCGTGTCGCGTTTCAACGATTTGATGGGCGACAGCCTCGACTCGATCCTGAACCTGCCCTCCCGTTACGATGCTCTCTCCGAAGGGCTCACCGAACGGTTGAGTTTAGATTTCAGCCACTTCGGGATTCGATTGACCCACCTGTACATCAACGCCGTCACGCCGCCGCCCGAGGTGCAGCAGGCGATCGACGACCGCAGCCGCATGGGCGCCTTTCAGGACATGAACAAGCTGATGCAGATGAAGGCGGCCATGGCGATGGAAAAGGCTGCGCAGTCCGAAGGTACATCCGGAGCCGCCGATGGCATGGGTGCCGGTCTCGGCTTGATGCTGCCGGCCATGTTTGCCCAGTACTTCGCCGGCGGACCCGCCCGGCAGCCTGCCGATTCGGATCCTACGATTTCCACCTGTCCGGAATGCCGGCATCCGGTTCCCGTCGACGCCAAGTTCTGCCCGCAGTGCGGCCACCAGCAGGTCGTCTTCGATCAGTGCCAGATGTGCAGTAAGAACCTGACACCGGGGACAAAATTCTGCCCGCGATGCGGCCATGCGGTTGAGGACCGACCCATACCACGCACCTGCACCAAGTGCGGCGCGGAAAACCTGACCGATTCTCTTTATTGCAACCAGTGCGGTGATAAACTCTAGCCTTCTCATTGAACATCGCTGCCCGCAGTGCGGCGCTCCGGCCGTGTTGACGGAAACCGATCGTCTGTTCACCTGCGAATTCTGCCGGGTCAAGTCTTATCTGTCGGCCGGCAACGGATTCCGGTATGTGCTGCCGGGCGCTGCACCGCCGGGCAGAGAACTCTTCTATTTTCCTTACTGGCGATTCAAGGGCATGCTGTTTTCCTGCGTATTCGACGGTGTGCGCCAAAAATTCATCGACGTCAGCCATCAGGCCGCGATGTCGCGCGATTTTCCGGTCTCACTCGGTTTCCGGAGCCAGGCCCTCAAGCTGCATTTTTTAACCCCGGAAACAGAGGGGCGGTTTCTGCCCGTTCGTCTTCCAATCGAACAGGTGATGAAAACCTTCAAGCAAAGCTTTAATTTATCGCTGCCGAAACCGATTTTCCATCAGGCGGATGTCGGCGAACATCTGAGTCTGATTTACACCCCCTTTTATGCGGCCGCCGACCGGCTCTACGATGCCGTCCTGAACGAACCGCTCGGGGAGTCTTTGCCGCAGGATATCGATCAGACTCTTTCCACCGCCGAATCTTCAGGCTGGCAGCTGAGCTTTCTGTCGACTCTTTGCCCGGCGTGCGGCTGGGATCTGGATGGCCCGCCGGACACGCTCGTGCTGACCTGCCGGAATTGCGATTCGGCCTGGAAACCGGGAAAGGACCGTTTAGAAAGGCTTAATTTCGGCCAACTTCCGCTGGCAGTCGACAACTGCGATTCGATCCTCTACCTCCCCTTCTGGCGTGTCCGGACCGCGATTGACGGGATCCAACTCGACTCCTACGCCGATCTGGTCAGAGCCGCCAATTTGCCGATTGTCCCCCGTGCCGCCTGGTGTGACATTCCGTTTCACTTCTGGAGCCCGGCATTCAAGATTCGACCCCAGACCTATCTGCCGCTGGCCACAAAGATGACGCTGGCCCAACCGCAGGATCTTCCGGCAGCGGGTTTGCCCGGCGGTGAACTCCATCCTGTGACGCTGCCGGTTGCAGACGCAGCCGACAGCCTGAAGATCACTTTAGCGGCTTTTGTAAAACCCCGGAAGGCTCTTTATCCGCAGTTGTCGGCCATTACCGTCGCGCCACAGAGTTATCTCCTGGTTTATGTGCCGTTTCTCCGCAGTCATCACAACCTAACCCAGCCGTCGTTAAAAGTCAGTATTCTGAAGAACCAGCTTGCACTGGCCGGAAACCTCTAACCCCGGTGCAGACCTTCGACCGGATCCATATCAGTATTCAGGTTTCGGATTTCAGAATTCAGGGTTTGCTTATATGAAACGTAACGGTACCATACCCAATAGAAAGGTAACGTTTAGAGATACTATCCCGGGTTTTGAGGTATTCAAAAATCTCAAATTCCAAGCAACAATTTCCAATGAAATCCAAAATTTCAATATTAATGACCCAAACGGGTTTGACATTTTAATCAAGTATTGATGAGAGCAGGATGTATCGGTTGACAGAAATGTCGTTATCTTCTACCGTCGATCCGGTAAAGATACCTCTATCAGGCTTATCGATCCATTGCGGATTATTACACTCATGGCCCTCGAACCGCCACGGTGCATGAAAACGATGCGCCGCAGCCCGGATGAGCGGTTGAGAAAAGCGGCTGACTGTCTGAGTCGTTTACGGGTGTCTTGGACCGGACCCAATGCCGATACCGCGTGAAAGGAACACCATTGGGGACAAACACCCGCCCGCCCCCCTTATTTGAAGACGGGACTAGTCCGGGCTTAGAGCCCATTGGCGGTGAGTTTCAGCCGCGACTCGAAATCGGTTTTCCGGGCGGAGGGGCCTACCTTATTTTCGTGTTAAATGACCATTGAACAAGACACCATACCGGTGACGACCGGAATCGACTATCTGGACCGGCTGCTCGGCGGGCTCCGTATCGGGGACAATGTCGTGTGGTACGATGACGCCGGCAGTCTCGCCGCCGCATTTTATCTCAATTTTATCATGGCCTCCCAGGCCCGGGAAAAGCCTTTGATATATGTCAGCTTCGACCGATCACCGAAGAACCTGCTGGACAAACTGGGTTCTCTCGGAGACAGTGCCCATCTGACGATCCTGGACTGCTTCACATTCGGCAAGGGTGCCGGCTCGGATGTCTTTTTGAAATTTTATCGCGATGGATCGGCCGAGCGGGCCTGTCGGATCCTCCGTGTGGCCGACCCCCGCAACGACCATCAGTTCATGGAAGCGGTCTACGGGGCCCACGGCGAATTGGAAGGCGATGTGCGGTTTGTCTTTGAAAGCCTGACCGGCATGCAGGAACTCTGGGGCGGTGAGGAACATATCGTAAACTTCTACTCTCACTCCTGCCCGCGCCTCTACGAGTTGAACACGGTCGCTTACTGGATCATCGAAAAACAGGCCCACACGCAACGGCTGCGCGCCCGGATCAATCAGATCGCCCAAGTCGCCATCGATCTTTCCGTCAAGAGAGGCAAAACGTCGCTGACGATCCTCAAGGCCGAAAAGCGCGCTCTGGAAACGATCAACAAACCCTTTCTTTACTGGTCCAAAGAGCGTGAGGTGACCTTCGATGCGGAGACGCATGCAGCGGGTCGGATCGATCTGGGTGGACGGCTGAAGGCGGTACGCACCCGGCAGGGCCTGTCGCAAACCGATCTGGCCAAACTGGTAGGGGTCACCCCCAGTACGATCTCACAGGTCGAAAGCAACATGATCTATCCCTCGCTGCCGGCCCTGTTCAAAATGGCCGAGGTCCTGTCGGTCGACGTCAGTGCCTTTTTCAAGGACGCCGCCGAAGTCGCCCGTCCGTCGGTTTTTTCGGCCGACGATGCCGTCGCCATCAAATTCCAGAACCTGCCCAAAGGCAGCCTCTCCGGTATGCGGCTGACCGGCGTCGATTTCGAGGCCAAAGCCGACCCCTACCTGCTCGAAATCCCCGCTCGAACCACCCTTCCTTTCCATTTTTTCGTTCACAAAGGCGAAGAGTTCGGCTACGTGCTGGCAGGGGAACTGCAGGTCAAAATCGGCAGCAGCCTTAAGAAATTGAAGGCCGGGGACGTGGTGTATCTGACGACCGACATCCCGGCCCAGTGGAAAAATACCGGAACGGATACCGCCCGCATGATTTGGGCGAAAATCAAGTGAGCCGGCATAATCACAAGTTCATATTATCACCAATTAATGCCGTCTAAAATTCGATCACGCTTCGGTCTGCCGCCGGTTCAGACCGGCAGAGCCTTCGAGGCCCTGCCGGCGCCGGTGAAATGCACGAACGCAGACGGATCAGGCGTCGATCACCGCCAGGGCCTCTTCTTTGTAAGCATCCATGATGTACGGCAGATTGGTCACGCGCGACGCCTCTTCGGTCAGAGCGGCCAGGTCCTTGCGGGTGATCAGGTGCGGCCGCCACTTGCGGGCACCCGCCATGAGCTGCTGCAGGCCGACCCGCAGCTTCTCGGCGGCGCTGTAGAGGCCGATGGCCCCCAACGGAAATTTTTCGATGTCTTTACCGTACTTGGTTCTCAATTCAGCATAGGAGACGAATATCTCTTCCTTGGTGGTGCCGTATTTCGACACGGTTGACGGCAAGCCGCCGTCTTCGCCTTTCAGCCAGAGGCCGATGTTCTTACCGACCATCCCGGGTATCATCAGCGCCCGTCCCATGCACACGGCTTTGCAATAAGGCGCCCCCAGCGCCAGCGACTTGAATATATGGTCTTCTGAAGAAAAACCGCCGGCAAACGCTATATCCGGCACCCAAGCACCCTTCTTCGCCAGCCGCAGACACAAATCATATGCCATGGAATGCAGGTAGATGGCCGGTATTCCCCATTCACTCATCATACGCCATGGGCTCATTCCGGTGCCTCCCGGCGCGCCGTCGATCGTCAGCAGGCTGATCTTGGCATCCGACGCCCAGCGGATCGCCATGGCCAGCTCCCGCATCGGATACGCTCCGGTCTTGAGGGTTATGCGTTTGGCCCCTAACTTACGAACCCGATCGACCTCGCGCATGAAGTCCTCCTGATCGAGAAACCCGACCCGGGAGTGCCGCTCGAATTCTTTTACGGCGCCGTCTTTATAGGCTTTGACATTAGAGCCGTCCGACGGATCAGGGGTGACCAGGTATCCCCGTTTCTGGAGTTCCAGGGCACGCTCGATGGTGTCGACCTTGATTTCACCGCCGATGCACTTGGCGCCCTGCCCCCATTTGAGCTCGATCGTTTCGACCCCTAATTTCTCGATGACATATTCGGCAACGCCCAGGCGGGTGTCTTCGACGTTCAACTGGACCATGATGTCCCCGAAACCTTCGTGAAAACGCCGGTACTGCTCCACCCGCCGC